>JAEEOM010000182.1 GCA_016284265.1 Bacteroidales bacterium
GGTCTGGCTCCGGTAGCGACCATCGCCGAGAAGGTGTACGGCCGCCTGAATCCGGCTGACATCAAACGGATCGTGGACGAATTCGCCGCTAAGGAATAACGATGCGGTCCAGCATCCCCTGCAGATAAGCCAGGGCGATGCCGTAATTGGTGATAGGCACTCCGCTCAGGAGTGCCTTTCTTGTTCTTGCGCGCACGAGGGTGCGCGTGGTGACACAGGCGCCGCAGTGGATGATCAGGTCGTACGGCGTCAGGTCTTCCGGGAAATCATTTCCGGCAGCGATTTCGACCTGGACGTCGGCTTTTTTTCGCAGCAGCGCCGGAATCTTGACGCGGCCGATGTCTTCGGTGTTGGGGACGTGCGTGCAGGCTTCGGCGATCAGCACCCGAGAGCCGCGGGTGAGCCGGTCGATGGCCTTCGCGCCTTCCGCGAAGACCGCCGCGTCGCCTTTCGCGGCCGCCAGCAGGACGGAAAAAGAGGTAAGGGGAGCCGTGGCGGGCAGGGCCCGGTTGACCAGGGCGAAAACCTGCGAGTCGGTGATGGTCAGCGCCGGCAGCGCCTTGAGCGCCGCCAGGGCCGACGGCAGGGAATCCGGCGTGCAGCAGACCGGGTTGCATCCCCGGTCGAGCAGTTCGCGCAACACCTGCACCTGCGGCAGGATCAGCCTGCCCTTCGGCGCCTCGCTGTCCTGCGGCATCACCAGCAGCACGGTATCCCCGGCCTTCACCAGATTTCCGGTCAAATACCGCTGTTCTTCCTCCGGAACCGCTTCCCGGATGCGCCGGAGAAGAGACTCGACGGATTCTCCGCGGGTATAATGGATGACGGGAATCCCCGCTTGGGACGCCAATGTCCCCAAATCGGACATCTGGAGCACGACGGCCACGTCGGTCTCATCGAGGACGGCCCGGGTGAGCCGTTGGCGTTCGGAGCCCAGAATACCCGTGTCATCGAGCCCCGCCGTATCGATCAGCACGCAAGGTCCCAGCCCCGGCAGCTCGATGAGCTTCCGCACCGGATCGGTCGTCGTCCCCGGCACGTCGCTCACCAGCGACACCTGCTGGCCCGCAATCGCGTTTACCAGCGTCGACTTCCCGCTATTGGTCGGTCCGAAGAAAGCGATGTGAATTCGTTCCATATACTGTTTCAGTCCCATGAATTCATGGGCCACATATTTATCAGAACCTAAAGTCTCTTTCGCCATTTTCGATGCGCTTCAGGCGCTCGATGGTCAGGTCGCGGACGCGGCCTTCGGGGATGTCGGTCAGGGAGGCGGCGATCATCCTTTCGCCTTCGGCGCGGGTGGCGGGGGAGGCGTAGTCCATCAGGTATTCCTTGAGCGTCATCAGGGCGTTGGGGGTGCAGCAGAGACTGATCTTGCCGCTCTTGCACAGCGACATGAAGCGGTCACCGGTGCGGCCTTCGCGGTAGCAGGCCGTGCAGAAGCTCGGGATGTGGTCCTGCTCCAGCAGCCAGCGCACCACGTCGTCGAGCGGACGGGTGTCGGCCACGTCGAACTGCGCGGTCTCGTCGTGCCGCTCTTCCGTGGTGTAGCCGCCGACGCTCGTGCGCGAGCCGCCGCTGATCTGCGATACGCCGCAGTGCAGCAGTTGTTCCCGCATCCGGGCGGATTCCCGGGTCGAAATGATCATGCCGGTGTAGGGGACGGCTACGCGGAGCACGGCCACGATCTTGCGGAAAATCGCGTCGGGCAGGGCATCAGGAAAATTGTCGAGCGACACGTCATCGGCCGGGCAGATGCGCGGCATGCTGATGGTATGCGGCCCGACGCCGAAACGGGCTTCCAGATGTTCGGCGTGCATCAGCAGGCCGACCAGTTCGTAGCGGTAGCCGCTCAGGCCGAACAGCACGCCGACGCCCACATCGTCGCAGCCGCCTTCCTGTGCGCGGTCCATCGCTTCGGTGTGCCACGCGTAATTGCTCTTCGGCCCGGTCGGATGAAGTTGCTCATACTGCTTGCGGTTGTAAGTTTCCTGGAAAAGGATGTACGTGCCGATGCCGGCGGCTTTCAGTTTCCGGTACGACTCCACATCGGTGGCGGCGATGTTCACGTTCACGCGGCGGATCGAGTTGCTGCCTTCCTTCACGGAGTAGATGGTCTTGATGGAGTCGAGAATGTATTCCAGCGGATTGTGCTTCGGGTCCTCGCCGGCCTCCACGGCCAGACGCTTGTGTCCGGTGCGGATGAGCGCGCGCACTTCTTCCGCAATCTCTTCCTGGGTGAGCTTCTTGCGGGGAATCGTGCGGTTCTTGGCGTGATAGGGGCAGTAGACGCAGCCGTTGATGCAGTAGTTCGAGAGATAGAGCGGCGCGAACAGCACGATGCGGTTTCCGTAGAATTTGTGTTTGATTTTGCCCGCAAGCGCATAAAGCTGCGCTTCGAGTTCGGGATCGTCGCAGTCGAGCAGAATGGCCGCTTCACGATGGCTGAGGCCCTTGCACAGGGCAGCCTTGTTCAGGATTTCCTGGACGCGTGCCCGGTTACGGCTTTCGCGGCCCGCTTCTGCCAGCGTCTCGAGCACTTCGGCGTGGTCGATGAATTCATCGGCATGGGTGGAGGAAGGATTATACATGGTATCCGATCGTATCTAATTCTGATTTCAGTTGTTGCAGGGTTTCGGCCGCTTCGGCGCCGGGGCGGCTCTTGCCATCGTAAAGGGCGTAGGAACCGCGCCGCGCCACGGGCGTGAAGTTGGGCATCACCACGTTCGCACCGGCGAGGATGCCGGCGGTACGCCCGTCCGGCCGCAAGGTGGCGAGCGCCGTGGTGGCGGGAATCCAGGCCTGGGGCAGCATCAGCCGCAGGATCGAATAGATCCGCAGCGTAAGGTCGGCGCTGCCGGCCGGGAAATCGCGGAAAGGCGTGTCGTGATGCGGGAGGAAGGGGCCCAGCCCGATCATGTCGGGCCGGAACGATTCGAGGAAACGGATGTCGGCGATCAGGTCGTCCATTGTCTGGAAGGGACTGCCGACCATCATGCCGGTGCCGGTCTTATAGCCCAACTCCCGGATGGAATGCAGGCAGGCCAGGCGGTTTTCGAACTTCATCCCGGCTGGATGCAGGCGGCCGTAATGGGCCGGATTCGCCGTTTCGTGGCGCAGCAGATAGCGGTTGGCGCCGCTGCGCCGCAGCAAGGCGTAGGTGTCGTAGGGGAGTTCGCCCAGCGAGAGCGTAATGGCGGCTTCGGGCCAGGATGCCCGCATTTCCGCTACGACCGGAGCGAGTTTTTCCGCCGCCGGCGGATTCTCGCCGCCCTGCAGCACGAACGTGCGGAGCCCCAGCCGCCAGGCGCGGTCGCACGCCTGCAGGATTTCGTCTTTCGTCAGGGAATACCGGACGATGTTCGGATTGCTCCGCCGGATACCGCAGTAGAGGCAGTCGTTGCGGCAGACATTGCTCCATTCGATCAGCGCCCTGAGCCAGATCACCTTGCCGAATTGCTCCACCGCCACTTCGCGGGCATTGCGGTGCAAAACTTCCACAAGGCCTTCGTCATCGCTTTCCAGCAATTCCCGAAGACCTTTGTCGCTGAGCGTCCTGCGCTCGCGCAATGCATCGACCAGGTTACTCACAGCTGCGTGTCCGTTTCGATTTCATTCTTACAAAGATACGATTTAAAGGGGATTCTTAGGATAAAAACGTCCAAAATTGAAAGGTTTCATTCGAGTATTCCGGACGGTATTCCTGTTCCAGCGGATTTTCTTTATCTTTAAATCATAAATGACCCGATCATGATCAACAGAAGACAATTCCTGAAAGTCGCCGGTGCCGGCGCACTCGCGTTGGCGGTTACGCCGCTGGACGTCTTAATCTCTTCCTGCACGAGCCGCCGGGGAAATGAGAATAATCGTGCACTCCTGGCTGCCGTGGACAAGGTGTTCCCCCAATTGGAAAACAATACGGTGCTGCTGCCGGGCGAACAGATTGTCGTCCCTGTTTTGGATGCGCCCCTGGTCGGTTTCGCCAGCGCCGAAAACCCCTTGTTTGAAATATTCCGGCGCGATGAGGTCATCGGATCGCAGTGGCGGGCGCCGAAGGAGTGGATGCCGGAGGCCAAGTCCGTCGTCGTGTTCTTCTTCCCGGTCTCCTCGGCCATCCGGTCCCGGCACCGGGCGGCCAAGACGCCCACGAACGAGGCCTGGAACTACGGCTATGGCAAACACGGCCAGGTGTTGAATGCGTTCGTCGAAGGACTGACCGCCGAATTGGATAACCTGGGATTCCATTATTTTATTCCCACGAAAGACCCGTCTTTCAAAATTGAACAGCATCCCGTGATGAGCGGCGGCAAGGAGGATGTGCACTACTCCACGTCCTGGTCGAACCGACACGTGGCTTTCGCCGCCGGTCTCGGAACGTTCGGCGTGCATCGGCACCTGATTACGAAGTCCGGCTGCAGCGGCGTCCTCGCCTCGATGATTCTGGACTGTGAGATGGACCCCACTCCCGCCGAGTACAAGGACCCTTACGATAACTGCCTCCATTGCGGCGCCTGCGTCGCGCGCTGCCCGGCCGGAGCCATCTCCGTCGAGAATCTCCGCAACCTCAAGGAATGCCGGACTTATGCCTCGACGCTCAGAACCACCGATGATCCGGGCTATTGCGGGAAATGTCTGGTGGGAATACCCTGTGAATTCGTCAAACCGGCGTAATCCGGTAACAAAAAAAAGGGTAACAATTGCTTGTTACCCTTTTTTGTACCCCCTCAGGGGCTCGAACCCTGGACCCCAACATTAAGAGTGTCGTGCTCTACCAACTGAGCTAAGGAGGTGTCCCTTTGTTTTGGGACTGCAAATGTAGAAACTTTTTTTCTACTTGCAAAATATTTTTAACTCAATTTATCTCCATTCATGGAAATCAGGAATTCTTCGTTGTCGCGCGTTTTTTCGAGGCGGCTCTTCATGAATTCCATGGCTTCAAGCGAGGTCATGTCGGCCAAATGGTTGCGCAGGATCCAGACACGGTTCACGTACTCGGGGTCATAAAGCAGATCGTCACGACGCGTGGAACTGAGCGTCACATCGACGGCCGGGAAGATGCGGCGGTTGGAGAGTTTGCGGTCAAGTTGGAGCTCGAGGTTGCCGGTGCCCTTGAATTCTTCAAAGATCACGTCATCCATCTTGGAGCCGGTCTCGGTGAGCGCCGTGGCCAGAATGGTGAGGGAGCCACCGCCTTCAATGTTGCGGGCGGCACCGAAGAAACGTTTGGGCTTGTGGAGCGCATTGGCGTCCACACCGCCAGAGAGCACTTTGCCAGAAGCCGGTTGCACTGTGTTGAAGGCGCGGGCGAGGCGGGTGATCGAGTCGAGCAGGATGACCACGTCGTGACCGCATTCCACCAGGCGTTTGGCCTTTTCGAGAACCATACTGGCCACTTTCACGTGGTGATCGGCTGGTTCGTCGAAGGTAGAGGCGATGACCTCGGCCTTGACGCTGCGCTGCATGTCGGTCACCTCTTCGGGACGTTCGTCAATGAGCAGGACGATCATGTACACTTCGGGATGGTTGTCAGCGATGGCGTTGGCGATGTCTTTCAGCAGGACTGTCTTGCCGGTCTTCGGCTGGGCTACGATCAGACCGCGCTGCCCCTTGCCGATCGGGGTGAAAAGATCGACCACGCGCACCGAGATGTTGCTGTTGTGGCCGTGCCCGGTCAGATTGAACTTCTCGTTCGGGAAAAGCGGAGTGAGGAAATCGAACGGCACGCGGTCGCGGATGAATTCCGGGGAACGGCCGTTGATGCGGTTGATCTTTACCAGCGGAAAATACTTGTCGCCTTCCCGCGGCGGACGGATTTCGCCCAGGATCGTGTCGCCCGTCTTGAGGGCGTACGTCTTGATCTGATTTTGCGAAACGTAAATGTCGTCCGGGGAGTTGAGGTAGTTGTAGTCGGAGGAACGCAGGAATCCGTAGCCGTCGGGCATGATTTCCAGGACACCGGTCGCCTCGACAATGCCTTCAAACTCAAACCTGGGTTGCTTGGGCTGCTGTTGCTGCTGTTGCTGCTGTTGCGGCTGTTGCTGCTGTGATTGCGGCTGCTGCGGTTTTTGTGGCTTCTGCTGCGGTTGCTGCTGGGGCTTGGGCTGTTGCTGAGGCGCCGCTTGCTGTGGCTGTTGCGACTGTTGCGACTGTTGAGGCTGTGGTTGCTGTGGCTGTTCCGCGGACTTTTCTTCCGGTCGATCGGCTACCTTGGGCTCATTCTGGATTCGCGGGCGCTTTTTCCCCTTGGTGGAGGCAGGCTTGGTTTCCGGTTGGATTTCCGGTTTGGCCTCGGCAGGGGCTGCCGTTTCGTCGGCCGGTTTTACAGTTTCAGTTGCCCCTTCCTGCGCACTCTTGCGCGGACGACCGCGTTTCCGTTTTTCCGTGGCGGGAGCCGGGCTTTCTGCCGGTTTCTGGGCCTCAGCTTCCGCCGGCGCGGCTTGTTCGGCAGTCTTTTCTTTCGGCTCGCTCTTCTTCGTAGCTTTCTTGCGCTGCTTTTTGACTGGCGATTCCTTGCTCTGGATGGCCTGTTCGTCGAGAATGGCGTAGATGAGGGTATCCTTGTCGAGTGATTCGGGCTTACGTACTTTCAGTTCTTTTGCGATGGCAACAAGGTCTTCCTGGCTCTTGCTGTTCAGTTCGATAATATCTAACATGTAGTTCTGTTGGAATTCCGGGACCCGCAAGAAATACGGGGCCGCCGGATCGTTATGATGCTGCAAAGATAATAAAAAATATTATCTATCCCAATAACTGGCTGATTTCTTGAACTGCAGAATGTCGCTCAGGGCAGAGGCCTTGGCAGCGATCCGGAAGCTCCAGCTCTCCCATTGTCCGGTCGGTACCCAGGAGACGGAGATGGCAAAGCAGTGCAGGTCGTACGTTGCGCTGATCTGAGTAGTGCTGAGTTCCATCTTCGTCAGGTCGAACCCTGTATTGATGTTGAAGTTCATGGCCTTGGTCAGTCGCAGTTGTCCCGACATGCTGAGTGTCTGGATATGGCTATGCTTGGTCTGCAGCTGCTGATTGGCGAACTGGTAGGAACGGGAGTAGGAGTAGTTATAGTTGAAACTGAGGGACCAGGGTATGTTGGGATTCAGGTAATAGACCCAGCCGCCCGGGATATATTCTCCGGTGATGGGATGATAATAGACCCGTGCATAGTCGGATCCCGCATTCTGCGAATTGCCTTGGGCACTTTGCGATCTGTCTCCATGGCCGTCGTTTCCCTTGTATTTGCCTTCTCCGTTGATGGAATAGGAGAGGGAAGCACTGGCATTGGTCAACCGGAAAGGACGGCCGGTCTTAATGACATTCAGCTGATTGATACGCCTGCCCTGTTCGTTGACAGCATACGGGTCGAGTGACAGGTTTCCGTTGAGGCCCAGCTTGCCGAAAATGGTGGTGCTGGCTGTAACGCTGACGTTGGACAGACGCATCGAATCGGCCAGGAAATTATAGGAGCCAGAGAGGTTAAGTTGATCGATCAGCTTGATTTTCTGGTATTTATCCTTGGGATTGGCGGGTTCTTCGGCCAGCGGGTCCGTGCTCTTCAGTACCTTGGCTTCCAGGTTGTTGGCAAAGGAGTAGGAGAGACTGGCGTTGCGGCCGGTTCCGGGCGGGGAATAGAGCTGTCCGGCATAGCGGTTGTATTCGACGGTCCGCTCCACGCCATCTTTGTCGGTATAGGCGTAGGTGGTGTAACCATTGGCCTTCGTGGCAAGATTCGGACTGAGCGAGAAACTGAAGGAGGGCGTGATCATATGCCGGATTGCCTGCAGCTTGCTTCGCTTGCCGAAGGTGTACATGCCGTAGATCCGGGTGTTCATCGAGAGACCGCCCGAGTAGTTCTGTGTGACGCCGAACCGGCTGAACTGGTCGGTCCATAAGGTTTCGACCCGGCCGGTTTCCGGATTGTACTCGCGGTATTGTTCGCGGAAGAACCAGTTCATGCCGTACGATACGCTCGGCGTGAACTGGAAGTACTTGAGCAGCGTGAAGCCGGGCAAGCCGATGGAAAAGGTGTGGTTGACACCGTTCTGCATCCGGTTGAGCATGCTCTTGTCGAAGGCGAACTCGCTGGCCTTGAAAGCGACCTTGTTCTGCATCGTGGCGCCGTACGTAAAGGAGATCTGCTCGTAGAAACGTTCCTTGCCCACGCGGTTTTTCCGTTTGAAGGGATAGAAGCGGTTGACGTTGAAAGTGATGTTGGGCAGGGTGAACGAGTAGGAACTGTCGCGGGAGTTCTGGTTGTGCAGTAAGTTGAGCGACAGCGATACTCCGCTCCACGTCTTGGAGTAGGAGATGGAGGAGGAAGCCTGGTTCTGGAGCGCGTCGCTTACGCTGGTCGCATTGTAGCGGTTGTTCGAGGGACTTGAGAAATTGACCGAGGCCCGGAAGGTGGTGCCCGGACGGGCCTTGGCGTCTTGGGAGTGGTTCCAGGTTACGCCGAAGTTCTTCGATTGGTTGAAGGAGGAAGTCCCGCGTTCGCCCGTGATGTCGTTGGAATAGTTGAGGGCGAGCGACCCGTCGAAGGCATACCTCTTTTTATAGCGTGAGGTCAGCCGGGCAGCCCACGAACCGTAGGTGTAGATGTCCCCTGTCAGCGCAAGGTCGAGATAATCTCCAATCACGAAGGAGTATCCGAAATCACGCAGATAGATGCCGCGGGCATTCTCTTCGCCATAGGTGGGGATGAGGATACCGCTGGCACGGTCGGGCTTTTCGGGAACAAAGCCGAACGGGATGATCAGCGGGAGGGGAACATCCTCGATCACCGCATAGGCGGGGCCGAACATGGTCTTCTGCCGGGGTTTGGTCATGATCTTGGCCGTGGTCATCTTGAGGTAATAGTGCGGGTGCTCCGCATCGCACACCGTATATTTGCCGCCGGAGATGTTGATCGACTGGTCGGGCATCATTTTGATCTTGCTGCCGATCAGTTTGCCTTCCTCCTGCTGGGTGGCCATGTTCTTGATCTTGGATTTGCCGGTCTGGAAATTGTAATACACCTCGTCCATCTCATAGCTCTTGCCGCCCGTGGTCATCACCGGACGCCCGGTGAGTTCTCCCGTGATGGTGTCGAGCTTGCCTTTTGCATAGACGACGTTCATCTTGGTGTTGTAGGCCATGTACTCGGCCTTGAGTTCCATGTCCTGGTATTTGGCAGTGACGTCGCCGAAATAATAGATGATATTCTTTTCCAGGTCTTCCATCACCGAATCGCGGGCGGCAGAGAAGGCCGGACGGTCAATCGAACCTTTGGGCTGGGTGAAGAGCGAGTCCCGGGTATCACCCTGCCATACGACCGTGTCGGTTACTGGTACAGGTGGAGGCAGAAGCAACGAGTCAGGCTCCTGGGCAAGGAGCGGGACGCTGATGACAGCCAACAGCAGAACGAAGAATAATCTTATTTTTTGCAAAACAAAATTCGTATCTTTGCAGAAAGGCAAAATTAAGAAAAAATCAGCAACTAGCATGCCATCTCTCGGAAATATGTCTTTCATACGGCCCGGATTCTGGCTTCTGGCGCTCTTTTTGGGCCTCTTTCCGGTCCTTTGTCCTGCCCAGGAGGTCGGGGTCCGGCTGCGCACCGTCGTCATCGACGCCGGGCACGGCGGCCACGACCCCGGTGCCATCTCCAAGTACAGCAAACTCTCGGAAAAGCAGATCAACCTTGATTTGGCACTCCGTCTGGGCAAGCGCATCGAGAAAGAGTATCCCGACGTGAAAGTCATCTATACGCGCAAGACCGACCGCTTTGTGGAGTTGGCTGAGCGTGGAAACATCGCGAACCGCAATCACGCCGACCTGTTCATTTCCATCCACGTCAACGCCGCGGGAAGCACAGCGGCGTCGGGTACCGAGACGTTCGTGATGGGTACCGACAAGAGCAGTTCCAATATGGAGGTCTGCAAACGGGAGAACTCGGTGATCCTGCTCGAGGACGACTATTCCACGACCTACGAGGGGTTCGATCCCAACAACCCCGAGTCCTACATCATCTTCAACCTGATGCAGAACGCCCATTTCGAGCAGAGCATTGCCTTCGCTTCGCTGGTACAGCAGCAGTTTATCAAAAACGGTCCGATCAAGAAGAGCCGGGGTGTCCGTCAGGCGCCGCTGATGGTGCTCTGGCGTACCACGATGCCCTCCGTGCTGATTGAAGTTGGATTCCTCTCCAACGCTTCCGACCGGACGACGCTGAACAAGGAGGAGAGCCGTCAGAAAATAGCCGACGATATCTTCCGGGCTTTTTCCACCTTCAAGTCGCAGTACGATTCTGAAGGAGGCACGATCACAGTCGATGAGACGGTCCTTTCGGCACAGGAACCGGACGAGGAGGTACAACAGCCAGCAGCGGCATCCGGTCCGCATTTTGAAATCCAGATCCTGGCATCCAAAACAAAGTTGAAAAACGGCTCTCCGGAACTGAAGGGCCTGAAGCAGTATCAGTGCCGGTTTATCAACGGTTTTTACAAGTATTCTGTTGGTAACTTTGCCACCCGGGAGGCGGCATCCAGGCAACTTCCCGAAATCCGGAA
>JAEEOM010000183.1 GCA_016284265.1 Bacteroidales bacterium
TTGATCTCGGCCAGTTTGCACAGTTCCTTGAGGTCTCGGTTCATCGCTTGGTTGGTATAGTTCGGCAAAGCCTTATCGCCATTGAAGGAAATATCCTTGTATTTCTCCAGAATAGCTTTGGTTATGTCGTTCAGTTCAATGGATATACTGTCCGCCGTTTTGACGGTCGTAATCTCGATATGGTCGCCCTTGATGTCGCTGCGGCGGAGGTTGTTGACATCTGAATGCCGGAGGCCGGAGAAGCAGCAGAACAGGAATCGTCCGCACCGCTTAAAAAGCTGCCTTTTAAGGGCGGCTTTTTTTATGCGGTTCATCCATCGCAGCGCAAACACAGTCCCCAATCGCCAATAATGGGGATTTCCTTTTTTCAGGATTATTCCGAACTTTGCCGCAGAATAAAGCAAAGAAATGATGAATCCTGTATTTGCGGCCTTGTTGATTCCATTCCTGGGGACAGCCCTGGGATCGGCGTTCGTTTTCTTTTTAAAAAGGGATTTGCCGCCACTGGTGCAGAAAATCATGCTGGGATTTGCTTCGGGCGTCATGGTAGCGGCTTCTGTGTGGTCGCTGATCATCCCGGCTATCGAGATGGGAAGCGGAACATCGGCCATTGTACCGCCGACCATCGGTTTGCTGGCAGGCTTCGCATTCCTGCTGCTGATTGACTATATCACGCCGCACATTCATCCTGCGGGCGGACCGGAAGGACCGGAAAGCCGACTTTCCCGCACGACCAAACTGGCACTGGCGGTCACCATCCACAATTTTCCGGAGGGAATGGCCGTAGGTGTCGCCATCGCGGGCGCACTGACGGCCGATTTCAACATGGCCGGCGCATTGGCCTTGTCGCTGGGCATTGCCATCCAGAATGTGCCGGAAGGAGCCATCATCTCCATGCCGCTCCGGGTAGCAGGGAACTCACGCATGAAGGCCTTCGGAATCGGTACCTTGAGCGGCATTGTGGAACCCCTCGGCGGCGCGCTGGTTCTGCTGTTGGCCACCTCTGTCCTGGGCATCATGCCCTATATGCTGGCCTTCGCGGCCGGCGCCATGCTCTACGTCGTCGTCGAAGAACTGGTCCCGGAGTACTCCCAGGGCAAGCACTCCAACATCGGGACCGTCGGATTCGCCCTTGGGTTCGCCCTGATGATGGTGCTGGATGTCGTATTGGGGTAATGGCGTTTGGCCGTTTTGCAGTTTTTGATTATTTTTGTTGTCCAAGGTAATCATTAAAGAAGCAACCCATGAAGCAACTCCTTTCCATTCCAGCCATGGCCCTGCTGATCATGTTCACTGCAGGATGCGGATCACTGGGAAACATCGCCAACAACCTGGGCCTGGGCGCGCACTCTTACACCTTCAACAGCCTGCCCCAGAATCTCAATGAACTGAAAGCCCTTCCCGAAGCGAGCTTGACCGACCCGTATGCCGTTGCTGCCCTTACCCTCGCCGCGCTGACGCGCTACGGCACAAGCAGCAGCGACTGCTTCGAGATGCTCAATTACCTCAAGGGACCCGAACCGCTTTCGGGTTATGAGAAACAATTCATCCGCGAACGGCTTGAAGGCAAGACTTACAAACCTTTTTCCTATTTCAGGGGAGCAACGCCGCAGAACAACTACACACCCAGCCGGCCTTACAAGGTCACGATCGACAGCAACCAATACTCCTTTACCACCGACGGCTCCGGCCATCAGTGGTGCACGATGTGGGTCACTTCCGGTGGCGCCGACAACCCGCGTTCGATCAAACTTCGCAAGAAAGGGAGCACCGGCCAATGGTTCCTCAACGACATCCAGTGTCTGAGCGACATCCGGACGCCGGCCAGCCAGGACAAATGGTATTAGGATTACGCTTCTGACGGTTCCGGCTCCGGCCGGAAGAAACTGAAATGGACATTGCCGTACTTCTTCTCCTTCACGAAGGAGGGATGTGCGGCAAAGTTGTAATCGGCCGGATGCTCGAGGATCAGGTAGCCCCCGCCATGGACCAGGCCTCTTGAGAGAACCTTGTCTGGGATCGTATCGAGACCTTCCAGGGCATAAGGCGGATCGGCGAAAACGATGTCGAACCGTTTCGTGCAGAGCGGCAGGAAATCAAAGACGTTATGGCGGACCACCTGCACCGTCTGCGCCAATCCCAACGAGGCGGCTGTCTTCCGGATAAAAGCCGCATTGGTCGGATTCATCTCGACCGCAATCACGCTGCCGGCACCGCGGGAAGCAAACTCGAAGGAGATACCGCCCGTTCCGCCGAAAAGGTCGAGGACGGCGAGATCGTCGAACCAGTATTCACTGTCGAGCGTATTGAAGAGTCCTTCCCGGGCGAAATCGGTCGTCGGCCTGGCTTCGTAGCCTGCCGGCGGATTGATCGCCCGCCCGCGCAGTTTGCCCCCGATGATCCTCATAGCATCTCCACACTGGCGAAATGGCGGAACAGATCGCCTTTGATGGTGTCACCCGCCTCGCCGAAGAAATGGACGGTAGTCACCTGCGGGTTGATCTGGAATTGCTTCAGGGCGGCGAAAAGGAAATACTGGGCGGTCACTTCATCGACGGCAGGATAGGCGTTGCAGAGCAAGAGCCGGTCGCCGGCGGCAACCACGATTTCCACCGTCCCCTCGCCCAGATGCACCACCACTTTGTTATACCGGTCGAGTGCCGCGGCCGCTTCCACCATATCGGCGATGCGGCGGGCGTCGTCATCCGCCCCGGCATAAAGAAGAACTGCCTTGTAGCAAGGCAGTTCTAAACTTTTTACCGAATCGGATTTCTCGAGGATGACCACTTTGGAAAGCAGGTCCGCCGCAGTTTCCGGCGAGAAATACGCTTCCGGAATGAGGGTGAACTTCAGCACTACTCCCAGTTTCCGGCGTTGTTGTTGGCGTTGTCCACCGATCCGACCATGAAGCCGGGATAGCGGTCGGTATCCTCACGCTCTGCCACCAGGTTCACGATCTGCTGACGGTCCATGCCTTTGAGCAGCGACCAGAACGGCATCTTGGCTTCGAAAAGCGGCACATCCACACCGGACACCTGTTTGACGACGGTGCTCATGATCACCGTGTCACCCTCGGAGAAGGGGATGTAGCGGAGATTGTTCACATCGAACTTCGTACGGCCGGTGAAGAGCGTATCTTTCACAGCAGTCTGCTGCGGGATACGGACGATCAGGTGGTTGTCGCCGGCTTCGTAGAGTTCAAACAGTTTTTCCATGAGTTTCTCGCCCTTGAGGTTCTTCAGGCCTTTCTTGACAGCTTCCGTGTGGAGGACGGCTACGGAGTCATCCTCGGAACCGATCTGCCGCATGATGGTGATCCGGCCGTTGTTGTAGAAGTCGATCAGCGAGTCCATCACCGGTGCATAGTGACCGTAGGTGTCACGGTAGGTGACCTGCAGGGTACGGATGTCCTTCAACTGTTCGACAGCCACGTTCTGGCGCTGCTGCAGTTCTTTCTTGAACTTCACCGGTTCATTGATGCTCCGGAAAAGGAGAAAAGCCAGCCCGATGATCACAAGGGGGAAAATGAAATAGGTTAAAAGTTTTCTCATATTGTTGAATCTTTAATATTGTCTCACGTCAGTGCGCGGTCTGCCAAATTCGATTTGACTTACAAAAGTAAAAAATATATTTCAAGACTACAATATATTTTTAAATTTGCGTCAAGAAAAAACAGACCCGACCTACCTATGTCGATCGATACCGAACCTTTCGAAGTCTTCCTGTCTGAAGCCCGCGACATCGTGCTCATCGGCCATTTCAACCCCGACGGCGACGCCGTCGGCAGCGTCACGGCCGCCTGGCACTATCTCCGGTCCCGCGGCAAGCATCCCCATATCCTTCTGCCAAGCCCCTACCCCGAAAGCATGTCCTTCCTGGAGCCGAACGAACAGAAGATCCTGATCTGTGAACAGAATCTGGCGGAGGCTCGCCGTCTGGTAGCCCGGGCCGACCTGCTGATCTGCCTCGATCTCAACCGCCTGGCGCGCACGGAATACCTGGAAAGAGACATCCTCGAAACTCCGGCCAGGAAGGTGCTGATCGACCACCACATAGCCGCTGAACTGGACCGCTTCGACCTGGCCTTTTCCACCATCGACGTTTCTTCTACCTGCGAACTGCTTTACCAAATCCTGCTCGCAATGCCCGACATCGACGGCGACCCGGCCCGCATCCCCCTGCCCTGCGCGGAATCGCTTTACGTGGGCATGATGACCGATACCAACAACTTTTCCAATTCGGTCTTCCCGGGCACCTTCGACATGGCCGCCCGGCTGATTGCCCGCGGCGTGGACAAAGACGACTTGCAGGAAAAGGTACTCAGTTGCTACAGTGTCGCCCGCACCCGCCTGATGGGTCACATGGTAAAGGACAAAATGGTCATCCTGCCCCGGCACAAGGCGGCCTACATGCTGCTGAGCAACAAGGAGAAAGAACAATATCAATTCGTGCCTGGCGACAGCGAGGGATTCGTCAACCTGCCGCTGGCCATCGCCGATGTGGAAATCAGCGCCCTCTTTACCGAGAACGCCGCCGGCGAATACGTCCGCGTATCCCTCCGTTCGAAAAGTCGCATCAACGTGAACCGGCTTGCCGTCCGGTTTTTCAACGGCGGCGGACACCGCAACGCTTCGGGCGGACGGCTTTACCTGCCGCTGGAAGAAGTACCTGCCTACTTTGAAAAGGCATTGGATGCCTATCCCGACGAAGAAAAATTTTCATAAGGCACGACTTTTGAGTAAATTTGCAGGTTATTCAATCATTTCGACGATGAAGCTGCGCCTGATTCCTGTCCTGGCCCTTGCCCTCTTGCCCGTTCTCGCCTGCGAAAGCGAGGTGCGTGAGGCCAATGTCAACCAGGACAAGTATATCGACAGCTACATCAACGATAATTATGCGGAGAATACCGTGTACCACAACGGCGGATCGAGCCGGGTCGTGCTGATAGAAGGGCCGCAAGGCGCGCCCGTCATCGAAAAAGGCGACTCGGTTTATCTGTACTATGCCGGCTACACCTTCAGCCAGCGAGGCCCTGAAAACTGCTTTGTGATTGACAGCGGGATGGTGCGGATCGGCGCTGGCGACCTGATTCGGGGGCTGGAAGAAGGACTACCCGGTGCCCGGCAGGGCGAAGAGGCCCTGGTCCTATTCTCTGCGGACGACGGCTACGGCACCCAGTCCGTCGGGCTCGTGCCTGCCAACACGGCCCTGC
Source organism: Bacteroidales bacterium (assembly GCA_016284265.1). Lineage (GTDB taxonomy): Bacteria > Bacteroidota > Bacteroidia > Bacteroidales > UBA932 > Cacconaster. The sequence goes on from JAEEOM010000183.1 coordinate 5,213, forward strand.
TCTTCGACGTGGGCGTGGCCATGATCAAAAAGAACCATTGACGTATGCGTATCAGTAGAACATTCTTTGCAGCGATGCTTCTTTCCGGATTTCTGGCCGTCTCCTGTGCCGTCACGCCGGAAGAAGACACCAATTATTCGTCCGACCGTGTGATGAAGGCTTGGCTCAACATCCACTATCCCGGCGTAAGCACCTTCGAAGACACGGGTGCCTACGTGCTGGAGATGGAACCGGGCAACGGTCCCGCCATCGGTGACAGCGCCTACGTCTGGACCCACTACGTAAAACGGTCGCTCAACCAGACCATCACCTCGACCAACATCCAGCAGCTCGCCGAACAACTGGGAACCTATAGCGCCACCACCTATTACGGCAGTGACATCTGGCAGGTAGACAAAGGTTACCTGCCCGATGGTCTGGAAGCCGTGCTCAAGACCATGCGTGGCGGCGGACACGTAAAGATCGCCCTTCCCATCTCCGCATCCAATCACAGCAGCGCCATCTACTCGGCCTTCACCGGCACAAGCGAGTCGGAAAACCAGATCATCGACCTGACCGTCGATACTGTCGTAAACGATATCTACGACTATCAGGAGCGCACGATGCGAACCTGGTTCCAAGAACACTACGCCAGCACGGATACGATTTCCGAAGGACTGTATTTCAAGAAACTGATCAAGAAAGAGGCGGAAACCGACACCATTCCCGAAGGTAATTCCGTCAGCGTCCGCTACATCGGCCGCCTGCTCGACGGCACCGTCTTCGACACCAATATCGAGGACACTGCCAAATTCTACCGCATCTGGAAAAGCGGGGGCTCCTACACCGGCCTGACCATCAACTTCTACAAGACGGACGACACCAAGCGCAAATCGGAAAACAGCGTCGTGGATGGCTTCGCCGGTGCCGTGATGCACATGAATTACGGGGAAACCGCCGTCACGGTGTTCAATTCCAAACTGGGATACCAGGAAAAGGGCAGCAGGCCCTCCATTCCCGGATACTCGCCACTCTGCTTCTGGCTCTATACCGAGCCGAAAAACTGATTCTGATTACAGATTGGATACGACCTGCACGCCCGCCGGGATCACCTCGATCCGGACGGGCGTGATGCCGACCGGCTCGCCGTCCACCTCCATGTAAGAATAGGGAGCTGCCGATATCTCGACCTGCCGGCCGCGGGTATGTGTGACCTCCTTGTGCTTGAAGATGTCCCCTTTGAACAAGGACGGCACTTTCAGGAGGAATTTCCACTTGCTGAGTTTCCCGACCACAGTTACGTCGATCAGCCCGTCATCGGGAACGGCATCGGGCGTCTGCATCATGCCGCCGCCACAATACTTGCCGAGTCCCAGGGCCACGGAGAATGCAGGGCCGCGATAGAACTCCTCTCCGTCTACCGCCACACGGAAGCGAAGCGGCTTATAGGACAGGAACCCCGTCAGAAGCGATTTGAGATACTGCTTGTCACCGGCATGGCCGCGTTCCTTGGCCAGGTCGAAACGATGACATACTTCCGAATCGAAGCCCAGGCCGCCGATGTTGATCATATAACGGCAATAGGGCTTGCCGTCCATGCGCGTATGGACCCGGGCGACATCCTGCACCCGTGTATGGGCAGCTGCTCCGGCTATCAGTTCCACGGCCTTCTTGTAGTCATGGGGAATCTGGTGCAGGCGGGACCAGTCATTGCCCGAGCCTACAGGAATCAGTCCGAGGGTCACTTCGGACGGAGAAACCTCCGACTGGGAATAAAGGCCGTTGAGCACTTCGTGCATGGCACCGTCACCGCCGATCACCAGCAGTTTCCTATAACCGTCACGCACAGCCTCCTTGGCCAGTTCTATGGCATGATAGGCGTGGTCAGTGATATGCTCACTAAAGTCTATTCCTTTGTTATTTAATAATTTAGCGATATCCGGCCAGTCTTCGAGGGCTTTCCCGCCACCCGAGCGGCTGCTGACGATCACATTCCATGCAGACTGGATTGTCATGATTCAGGTGTTTAGCTACGCGAATTTAATAGTTTTTTTTCGTATTTTTGCAGGTTATGGGAAAGATCATCGCAATCGCCAACCAGAAAGGCGGTGTCGGCAAGACCACCACCGCCATCAACCTGGCCGCTTCGCTCGCGGTCCTGGAATACAAAACCCTTGTCATCGACGCAGATCCGCAGGCGAATACCACCTCCGGCCTCAACTTCAACCCGGACTCGAAAGAACACGACACGCTCTACGAAATCCTGATCGGCGAACGGGATGTGGACAGTGTCATCAAGCCGACCGATCTGGAAAGGCTCGACATCATTCCTTCCCATATCAACTTGGTCGGCGCCGAGATCGAGATGTTGGAAGTGCCTGGAAGAGAGAACGTGCTGCGCAACGCCCTTGCCGCCGTCCGGGACCGGTATGACTACATCGTGCTCGACTGCGCCCCGTCGCTGGGCCTGATCACCATCAACGCCCTGACTGCCGCCGACAGCGTGATCATTCCCGTCCAACCGGAGTATTTCCCGCTGGAGGGGCTGGGTAAACTGCTCAACACCATCAACATCGTCCGCACACGCCTCAATCCGCAGCTGACCATCGAAGGCTTCCTCTTCACGATGTACGACAGCCGTCTGCGCCTGCACAACCAGGTGGTGGAAGAGGTCAAGACCTACTATCCCGACATGGTTTTCAAAACCATGATCACCAAAAACGTCCGGCTGAGCGAAGCTCCTTCCTACGGCAAGCCGGCCATTCTCTACGACGCCCGCTCCGCCGGCGCTGACAATTATCTCAACCTGGCCCGGGAAATCATCAAGAAAAACGAATCATGGCAAAGAGAGCAGCTTTAGGAAGAGGTCTGGGCGCCCTTTTGGGCGATGCCGCACCGATCAAGGAAGTCCGTGAAATCCATCGGCTGGTAAACGGCAATCCTGCCGCCGTGGCCGATATTCCGATCGACCAGATTGTTCCCAACCCCTGGCAGCCCCGCGCCGATTTCGATCAGGAAGCCCTGGAAGAATTGGCCTCGTCCATTCGTTCCCTGGGTATCATCCAACCCCTGACCCTGCGGCAGACAGGGCCCGCCAGTTATCAGATCATCAGCGGGGAACGCCGCTACCGGGCTGCCAAGGCCGCCGGCCTTACCCAGGTACCCGCCTACATCCGGCAAGCCGACGACGCCGCCATGCTGGAAATGGCCATCGTGGAAAACATCCAGCGGGAAGACCTGGACCCCATCGAGACGGCACTCAGCTTTCAGCGGCTGATCGACGAATGCAATCTCACCCAGGAAGCCATGGCCCTGCGCGTGGGCAAGAAGCGGGCGACCGTCACCAACTACCTCCGCCTGTTGAAACTGCCTGATGAAATCCAGAAAGCTCTCCAGCTTGGCAAGATTTCTGTGGGACACGCCAAGGTTCTGCTGGGCGTTGAATCGTCCGGACAGCAGCGGAAGCTTTGCGAAGGCATCGTCCGGGGCGACTGGTCGGTGCGGCAACTCGAACAGAAAGTGCAGGCGCTTGCCCGGAACGGCCATCCCGTCCAACCCGCGGAAGAAGAACTGCCAGAACTGTTCTACAACCTGGCCGAACGGATCGGCCGGCACTTCGACAACAAAGTCTCGGTCCGCCGGACTCCCAAGGGAAGCGGAACCATTACCATCCATTTCGACAACGATCAACAAGTAGCCCGTCTCCTCGAAGACTTGAACCGATAAACCCCGTGCGCCGATTCTTACTCACCGTCCTGTTGCTTGCCTGCGTCTGCGGCAGCTTGCATGCCCAGTTCCGGAGCACGCGCAACGACGTATCGCGGATCAACAATGCCGGTACGGTCTCCGGTCCTCCGGGTTCCGAAACGAACAATGTTGCCGCAGCCGACACCACGGCTGCCGTCGATTCGGTGCAGGGTTTCTCCATCCGGAAACTGGTGCGCGGCTATGCAGGCCGGGACACGCTGACTCCGGGCTACATGCTGCTCGGAACGGCCATTCTCCCCGGTGCCGCCCAGATGTACAACCACGACTGGTGGAAAGTTCCCGTCATCTATGCCGGCATCGGCGCCGGCGTCTATGGAGGCATCTGGAGCAACCGGCAATGGCACCAGACCGGCGAAACGAAATACAAATATTACCGGACGGCAAGCTATCTGGCCGCAGGCCTCTTCTACTGGGGACAGATGCTCGACGGCGTGGCCTGTTTCAAGACCGATTTCCGTGCGCCCGTCCCGGCCAAGTCCACCATCTACTCCCTCCTCCTGCCCGGTCTGGGGCAAGCCAACAACGGAGACTGGTGGAAGATACCCATCTGGACCGGAGGCCTGGTCGCCTGCGGCTACTTCTACCATTTCAACGATATGCAATACCGCCGTTTCCGCTGGATCACCCAAGTGGCTGACAACAAAGAAAGCGGCTATGTCGGCGGCATCACGGCCAATCAGGCGGAGACCTACCGCGACACCTACCGGCGCTATCGCGATTACTCGATCCTGGCCACCATCCTGGTTTATGCGCTCAACGTCATCGATGCGAATGTATTCGCCTATATGGCGGATTTCGACGTGAGCGACAACATCGCATCGCTCGAGGTCCAGCCTACGCTCATCCAGCCGCTGACCCCGTTCTATTCCTGGTACGACACATCCTCCTCCCCCGCCGGCACACCGGCACTGGGGGTCAACCTGCAATTCACATTTTGATTTTTTATGAAACGTTTCTCCCTTTTCCTCCTGCTTGCCGCTTTTCTCCTCTCCCCTTGCCTAAGCCATGCCCAACGATTGAGCGAGAAAAAGCGGCAGAACCTGCTGATCGAAGAGCTGCAGCACCGCATCGACTCCCTGCAGATGGCTTTCGATTCGCTGTACAATGAGTACCAGATGCTTTCCGCGCCGGCCAACGACGAGGATGGTGACATCCTGGTGGACGATGACATCGAAAACCTTATCGAGTACAACTCCGACAACATCGACTCCCTGCTGAGCCTCTATTACATCCAGAAGCAGATCGACGTCAACGAGTTTGACGTCTCCACGCTGGAACTCGACTCCCTCACCAGCAACATCCCCGACCAGGTTTACATCGACCGGCTCCAGAAGATGAACTCCTTCATCCCGGTCCAGTTCAACAAGGCGGTCAAGAACGCCATCATCCGTTACACCGAACGGATGCCCATGGCCACCTCCCGGATCATCGGCCTGTCCACCTACTACATGCCGCTCTTCGAGGAGATCTTCGACGAATACGGACTTCCCCAGGAACTCAAGGCAATGGCGGTCATCGAGTCGGCCCTCAATCCCCGCGCCGTTTCCCGTGCCCGTGCCAAAGGCATGTGGCAGTTCATGTACAATACGGGCAAGATGTACGGTCTGGAAATGACCTCCTACGTCGATGAGCGCTACGATCCCCTTACCGCATGTCGTGCCGCGGCACGCCTGCTCAAAGACAGCTACATGATCTTCGGCGACTGGTCTCTGGCCATCGCTTCCTACAACTGCGGTGCCGGCAACGTGAGCAAGGCCATCCGCCGCAGCGGCGGCAAGACCGATTTCTGGGAGATCTACAACTACCTGCCCCGGGAGACCCGCGGTTACATCCCCGCCTTCATCGCCGCCCTCTACACACTCAACTATTACCCCGAGCACGGCATCGTCCCGGCCCAGATCAGCCTGCCGGCTCACGTGGATACTTTCCACGTGAACAAGAACCTGCATTTCGGACAGATTTCCGAGAACATCGGCATCCCGATGGAAACCCTGCGCGACCTCAACCCGCAGTACCTCCACGACATCATTCCGGGTACCGAACACACCTATATCCTCAACCTGCCCCACCAGTACACCCTGGCTTTCGTGGACCTGCAGGACAGCATCTACAACTACAAGGATTCCATCTTCTTCAGCCCGGTGGCCGTACAGAAAATCAAGGAGACCGGCGGCAGCGGCGAGCAGCGTGTGATCCACAAAGTCAAGAACGGCGAGACGCTTTCGAGCATCGCCAGCAAGCATCGCACCACCGTAGCCAACATCAAACGGTGGAACGGACTCAAGAGCAACACCATCCACGTGGGCCAGCGCCTCTACATCTATGGCTCGGCCGGCAAACACAACACCTCGACCACGACCGCGACTGCATCCAAGAACACCGGCACCACTTCAACGGCAGGCAAAAGCACCCAGTCCACGGCCACTTCGACCTATACCGTGAAGAAGGGCGACACCCTGAGCGGAATCGCCAAAAAGACCGGTGTCTCCCTCAATACCATCTACAAGCTTAACGGGCTCAACGCCAAGAGCAAGATCTATCCGGGGATGAAGATCCGCACAAAGTAGGCGGCATAGCCTTGCTGGAGTTTCACCCACATTTCAACCCTTCGCGTCGGGGCATACTTGGCTGTCAGGTATGCCCCGATGCCTTTTCCAGAGCAGGCCTCCACAGAAAAGCTCTGCGGCACGCCCCTTTCGTAGAAATAGATGCGGGAATCCCAGTCGTCCGTCTTCCAGATCGTCGCCCGGGCTGACAGATCCCATTTGCGGGAAGGCGACCAGCTGACGTCGGCATAGCCGGCCGCGCCGCCGCGGTTCGCGTCCGCCCGCAGAGATACCTGCCAGCCTGTGCCGAAAGGCACCGTCAGCCGCACCCTTCCTTTTAGGCGACTGCTCCATGCGAACTGGCACTCCGCCTCAGCGCCGCTCCGGAAAGTGCGAAGGACCTGGACCCGCGCCTTGAAGGAGGAAGAGCCGGCATCCTGCCGATAGCGTTTCCAGGGATGGTACGCATAGTCGGCATTCAGGCGGAACGTCCAGCGTCCGCTGAGGACCTGAAGGGCGTAAACGCCGCCGATCTGGTTGGAGACGCTGCTGAGTGACGACCAGGCGCCTGCATGCGTGGCGATGTAGGCCGGCGCGTAGCTGCGGAGCGTCAGGCTGGTTTCAAAGCCATATGAGGGGCTCCAAAGCACACCGGCGGTCACGGCGGGCGCCCGGTGTGCGTCAACGGCCGCTTCTCCGTATAGGCGCATGCTGCCCAGCGAACCGTACCAGTCGAAGCCCAGATTGCCCCAAAGACCGTCGTACTGCTGATAGCGGTTGTAGTCCTGGATCCGGCGGCCGTTGCGCTTGTCGTAGCGATACAGAGCACCGGTGACGCCCAGCCGCCAGCGCCCGAAGGCGTACGAAACGTTGGCGCCGGCCGCCAGTTCGTGCATCGCGTGCCGCTTGGCGCGGTCCGCTTCTGTGGCATGTAGGCCGCCGGTGACGATGGAGGTATAGCGCCCGTCGACAATCCTGGCGTCCAGTGCGTTATAGGAGACAAAGGCCGTGGCAGTCAGCCGGCCGGCCTGATGCACGTAGCCGGCGCCACGCAGGAAATTGGCCTCGTCGGTGGAGCGGTATTCCTGCAGACCGGCGCCCCGGCGGGCCACGCCGGACGGTGCCCCGAAAACATTCATCGGAAAAGCCTGCCACCACACCAGCCCCTGTCCGAAACGGGCGGTGAAATCGCCCAGATAAAGCCCTTTGTACCGCCCTGACACAGACACGAAATCCGGGAAACGCTCTTGCGGATCATTATCCACCACGGCGCCGACCGACCAGGCCGGTTTCTCACAGACAGCCTTTGTCGTCAGGGAAAACCCTTCCTGATGCCATTTCTTCCGGAACTTGGCCGTATAAGTCTGCGAGAGCACATTCCGGGGCGTGGGCTCCCCAAAGTCCAGAAAGGGCCGCAGTCCGGCCACACTTTCCGGCGAGAACCCTTCTATAAGCGTCAGTTCCATGGCAGAGCGGATTCCGCCGTACCGCTCCCGCCAGGCCATCAGGCTCTCCACCTGGAACAACGTCAGCAGCCTCGTCTCCTCCAGTTGTGCCCGTGTAGCGGCATTCAGATTGAGCGGGCTGCGCATCAGCCCTTCATAATAACGGACCAACGCCTCGGCATCGCTGCCCGCTTCGGCCAGCTGCTCGATCAGCGCGGTGACAGATTCCGGCAATTCCTGCGCCTGCACAGGTGCCGATACTTTGAAAATGAAAAGAATGGAAATGAGGGTCCCGTAAACCGACCCTCCGGATCTCCAGCACATATCGTTCGGTTTTTAGAGTTGACAAAGACAAAGATAATACGTAAATTCGCGAATTGAACCTTTTATTTTACTTATGAAACACAGGATTCTGGTCAAGGACCGGTATTTCGTGCCGTATATCCCTTACGAGCGGCTGGAGAAAGCCATCGATGATGTGGCGACACGCATCAACCACGATTTCAAACATTTCAACGGGACGCCCATCATCCTGTGCGTCCTAAACGGCTCGATCCTCTTCACGGGCGAACTGATGAAACGGCTCGACTTCCCATGTGAGTTCTCGAGCATCCGCCTCTCTTCCTACGAAGGCACGCTCTCCACGGGCGTCACCCGCAAGGTACTGGGCCTCACGTCCTCCATCAAAGGCCGCACTGTGATCGTGGTGGAAGACATCGTCGATACCGGCAAGACCATCACCGACCTCCATGCCCTTCTGCTCGACGCCGGCGCCGCCGACGTGAAGATCTGCACCATGCTTCTCAAGCCCGAAGTCTATAAGAAAGACCTCAAGCTCGACTACGTGGCCATGGAGATCGAAAACCGCTTCATCGTCGGCTTCGGTCTCGACTACGACCAGTTGGGCCGCAATTTCAAGGACATCTATATTCTCGATACGAATCCCCCCAAGACTATGCGCAAACATTTCCTGATCTTCGGTCCTCCGGGCGCCGGCAAGGGCACCCAGGCCGCCAAACTGATTGAGCGCTTCGGCCTCCGCCACGTTTCCACGGGCGACCTGCTGCGCCGCGAAATCGCCACGGGCACTCCGCTCGGACTGCAGGCGAAAACCCTCATCGACCAGGGGCTCCTCGTCCCCGACGAAGTGGTCGAAGGTATGATTGCCTCCGAACTGGACAAAAACCCCGACGTGAAAGGCTTCATCTTCGACGGCTTCCCGCGCACCACGGCCCAGGCCGAACATCTCGACAAACTCCTGGCCGACCGCGGCACGAAGGTCGACGCCGTGCTCTCGCTGGCCATCCCCGACGAGACGGTCTTCGAGCGTATCCGTCACCGCGCCGAAATCGAGAGCCGCGTGGACGATACCAAGCCTGAGATCATCCAGAACCGCATCGACACCTATCACGCCAAGACGGAACCGGTGATTGCCTACTACAAGGGCAAAGGCTGCTACCGGGAAATCGACGGGCTGGGCACCATCGACGAAGTGTTCGAGAAGCTCTGCGCCGTGATGGAAGAATTTGAATAAACAACCCGTACCATGAGTTTCGAAACCGGCACCAACTTCATCGACTACGTCCGCATCTTCTGCAAGAGCGGCGACGGCGGCAACGGGTCGATGCACCTCCACCGGGCCAAGTATGTGCCCAAAGGCGGACCCGACGGCGGCGACGGCGGCCGGGGCGGCCACATCATCCTGCGTGGCAACAAGCAGATGTGGACGCTGATCCACCTCAAATACAAGAAGCACATCAAGGCCGAGGATGGCGGCGCCGGAAGCGGCCAGCTGAAACACGGCAAGCAAGGGCAGGACATCATCCTGCAGGTGCCGCTGGGGACTGTGGCGCGCGACGGCGAGACGGGTGAGGTGCTTTTCGAAATTCTCGAAGACGGCGAAGAGAAGATCCTCTGCCGAGGAGGCCGAGGAGGCTTGGGCAACAACTTCTTCAAGAGTGCGACCAACCAGACGCCGCGCTTCGCCCAGCCGGGCGAGCCCGGCGTCGAAGGCTGGTTCGTGCTCGAACTCAAAGTGCTGGCCGACGTGGGACTGGTGGGTTTCCCCAATGCGGGAAAATCCACACTGCTCAGCGTGGTGTCTGCCGCCAAGCCCAAGATTGCGGATTACGCCTTCACGACGCTCGAGCCCCAGCTCGGCATCGTCAGCTACTACGATGACAAATCGTTCGTGATGGCTGACATTCCCGGCATCATCGAAGGGGCGCATGAAGGCAAAGGCTTGGGCCTGCGCTTCCTGCGCCACATCGAGCGCAACGCGACGCTGCTGTTCATGATTCCCGCCGACAGCAAGGACATCGCCGGAGAGTACCGGATTCTCCAGCGTGAACTCAAACTCTATAACCCGGAATTGCTCGACAAGGACCGCGTCGTGGCCATCACCAAGTGCGACATGCTCGACGACGAGCTCCGGAAGGAAGTCAAACGGCACCTTCCCCGCAAGGTCCCGTCCGTCATGATCTCCTCGCTGACCGGAGAAGGGATCCCTGAACTCAAGGACCTGCTCTGGAACATGCTCAACACGGAAAACTGATGTATCTGATCGTCGACACGACGACCGACCCGGCCTGGAACCTGGCCGTGGAGGAGTATTTGCTCACGCAGCGCGATGAGCCGTTTTTCCGTTTGTGGCGGAACGCAGACAGCGTGATCATCGGCCGGCATCAGAACGCTTACGCGGAGATTGACCTGGACTACGTAGAACGGGAGCACATCCCGGTGGTTCGGCGGATGACGGGCGGCGGGGCCGTATTCCACGACCTGGGCAATGTCAACTACTCGTTTTTCGGCCTGAAAGACCGCATCTTTACCGAGGTCATTCTGCACGCGCTCCACGGGCTCGGCGTGAACGGACGCTGCTCCGGCCGCAACGACCTGGTGCTCGAGGATGGCCGGAAGTTCTCCGGCACGGCCGTCTGCAAGCACGGGATTCGGGTACTGGAACACGGCACGCTGCTCTTCGACGCCTCGTTCGACCGGCTCGGCCGCGCCCTGAAGCCCAGGCCTGAGAAATTCCAGGGGAAGGCCGTGCAGTCGGTGCGGAGCCGGGTGGCCAATCTCACGGAACAACTGGCGGAACCACTGTCCGTCGAAGCGTTTATGGATTATCTGGCCGACAGCATCGGAACAACCCTCGAATGCATTCCCTATGCATTTACGGAAGCGGACAGGCTGGCTGTCCTGCGGCTCCGCGACGAGCGCTTCGGCAATCCTGACTGGAATTTCGGTGCGTCGCCGGCCTGCGCCCTGGCGAATGTCCGGAAATTTCCTGCCGGACTACTGGAGGCTCATTTTGACGTGCGCGGCGGCCGGATCCGGAATCTGAAAATTTTCGGCGACTATTTCTTTGAACGCCCTACCGAAGTGTTCTGCACCCTGCTGGAAGGATGTCCGTATGACCACAAAATGATTGCCGGCCGCCTCTTTGACGTGGCGACCGGCGAATACTTCTCGGGCATCAGCCCGGAGGAATTACTGACGTTGTTCTTCTGAACGTCATGCCCGGCAGGACCGGGTACCTTCCTATTTGAATCGTCTTTCCTTCTCGGAGACCAGCAGGTCTTTCAGCGTGGCGACACAATCGTTGACAGCACCTTCGAAGGTGTCGTTGTTACGCTCCACAACCAGTTCGTTCCCCGGGATGAAAACGTGAACCTTCACGTTCTTGTTCTGCGGATCGGCGAGCAGCGAGAGATCGACCTCCGTGCGCACGATGCCGTCGTAGAATTTCTCGATCTTGCCGACTTTCTTGTCGATGTAGTCAAGCAGTTTCTGGTCTGCGTCGAACTTGATGGACTGAACTTTAATTTCCATGTTTACCTCCGTTTTTTGCTCTGGGATGAGCGGTTAAATATGTCTTTTTCAACTGTTCGAACGAGTTGTGCGTATACACTTGCGTCGCCGCCAGCGAGGAGTGTCCGAGGATTTCCTTGATGCTGGTCAGGTCGGCGCCCCGATTGAGCAGGTGCGTCGCCAGCGAGTGCCGGAGCACGTGGGGCGACTTCCTGCCGGTGAAACCTTCCACGCCGGAGAGTTCGTGCCGGACTACGTTGTCCACGAAGGCCAGGTAGAGCGGGGCTCCCTTGTCGGTGAGAAAGAACCGTTTTTCAGGGTTGTCGGGATACGCTTCCCCCATTTTTTCCAAATATAGCAAAATCTCCTGACAAATCAAAGCGGGTACGGGGATTTCGCGTAATTTATGGCCTTTGCCGAGGACGCGGAAAACCTGCCGGCCTCTGTCGAAATCGGTCGTTTTCAGGCTGCAAAGTTCCGCCCGGCGCATCCCGGTGGCATAGAGGACCACCAGGATCATCCGATTGCGGAAACGGGGGAAATCGTCGGGATGTTCCTCGACTTGCCGGCGGCTTTCGTCGAAGTAGTTGTCGATGGCCTTCTCGGTATAGAACTGCGGCAGCTTCTTTTCCTGTTTCGGGCGGGGCACCTTGCTGACAGGATTGCTCTCCAGCAGCCCCTGCCGCAGCAACCAGCCGCACCAGGTACTCAGGGCGGAAAGCTTGAGGTTCATGGTCCGCGCGCCAAGTCCCCGGTCCAGTCCCTGCGCGATGAAACTGCGGATGTGCTGCGTGGTCATCAATTCGGGCGTGACGGTTTCCTCCTCCAGGAATGCATAGAATTCTGTCACAGCCTCTTCGTAGAGACGGACCGTCCTCGGAGAGTACCGCCGCTCGACTTGCAGGTACCGGATGAAATTTTCTTTCAACATTTTTACAAATGTAAGAAATTTTCTCTACCTTTGCCGTCCCTAAGAAAAAGGAGGTGTAAGCAAATGATTATCGTACAGGTCAAAGAAGGTGAGAACATCGAGCGTGCGCTGAAGAAATTCAAACGTAAATTCGAGAAGACGGGTGTCATCCGCGAGCTCCGCTCCCGCAAGACGTTCGAGAAACCGTCCGTGAAGAAACGCGAGATGATGAACAAGGCCATCTACGTACAGAAGCTGCAGCTCCAGGACGAGTAATCAGCCTATCGGCGTCATCATACACAGCTTGACTCCGACCTCCCTTCCGAGGCCGGAGTTTTTTTCTTATATTTGTCATCTACAAATGCCATCCCGATGAAAAAGACGTTCATCCTGTTTGTTACGCTGCTTTTGCTGGCCAGCAGTTCCTTTGCCCAACAATATGATGCGCTCGACCAGGTCAAGGCCGACTGGCGGAAGGCCGCCGGCATGGAAGGCCCGCACCGTTTCGATGCACCGGCTCCCACACCCGCCCCAAAAGGGTACAAACCTTTCTACATCAGCCACTATGGCCGCCATGGTTCGCGCTATGCCTGGAACGCCAAGACCTACTCGCTCATCCATGAAGTCCTGTCCGCCGCGCACGAGGCCGGTGTCCTGACGCCGCTGGGCGAACAGTTCTACCAGGACTTTGAACCGTTCTATGAAACGCCGCTGATCAACACGGGCGACCTGGTTCCGCTGGGCTGGGAACAGCACCAGAAGATTGCTGCCTGGATGTACGACACCTTCCCGAAGGTATTCAAGGGCTCGCGCCATGTCGATGCCATTGTCTCCACCTCGGCCCGCAGCATCATCAGCATGAATTCGTTCTGCTTGAGCCTCAAGGAAAAGAATCCCAAGCTCAGCTTCTACGAGAGTTCCACACACACCGGGCTGTCGGTTGTGACGCCGACCAGCGCGCCCGCCCCCATCCGGAAAAAGTACCAGGAAGATGATATTTCCCACGTGGAACCCGTCGCGCACTTCAATGCGCGTTTCATCGATTATGACGGTATCCTGGGGAGAATCTTTACCGATCCGGCCTTCCCCTCGAAATTCGAGGGAGGGCGTACCAATTTCCTCGATCAGCTCTACTCTCTGATTGGTGGCTATCACAACTACGAAGAGCGTCCCCTGTTCGACCAGATCCTCACGCCCGACCAATACGCCATGCTCTGGGAAGCGCTGAATTACTATTCCTGGCACATCGACCTGACCGCCCGCTACCAGAACATCCCGCTGCTGGAAGACATTATCGCCAAGGCAGAAGCCGCCTTCAATGACCCGAATCGGGCTGCGGACCTGCGCTTCGGGCACGACTACGTGTTCGAAGCCTTCATGTGCCTGATCAATGTGAACGGCAGCGGTACGGTTCCTGAGAAAGCTTCCGAAGTGAAATACTGGTTCCAGAGTTACAACGTGCCGATGGCTGCGACGATGCTTTTCGTTTTCTACCGTAACAACAAGGGAGACATCCTGTTCAAGGTCATGGAGAACGAAGCCGAAGCCACGCTCCCGCAACTGCAGCCCGTCACCGGCCCCTACTATCGCTGGACCGACTTCACCCGCTGGGCGGCATCCATGATGGCCGAACACCCGTTGATCGAACAATAAGTCAACTCATACCATGGAAAGTGCAAAAGTATTCTACACCGACTTCCGGACGGCTGCTTTCGGCGAAAGCATGCCCGCCAAGCTGAAACGGCTCGCCCGCCGGGCCGGCATCGCCGACATCGATATGGACGGCAAGTTCGTCGCCATCAAAATGCACTTCGGAGAGCTGGGCAACATCAGCTACCTCCGTCCCAATTATGCCAAAGCCGTGGCCGACCTGGTCAAGGAACTCGGCGGGAAACCATTCCTCACCGACTGCAACACCATGTATCCCGGCTTCCGCAAGAATGCCCTGGAGCACTTGGAGTGCGCGTGGGAAAACGGTTTCACGCCCCTCTCCGTCGGCTGCCCCGTCATTATCGGCGACGGCCTGAAAGGCACCGATGACATTGCCGTCCCGGTGGAAGGCGGAGAATACACGAAGGAAGCCCTGATCGGCCGCGCCATCATGGATGCCGACGTCTTCATCAGCCTCACCCACTTCAAGGGGCACGAGATGACCGGCTTCGGCGGCACCATCAAGAACATCGGCATGGGCTGCGGTTCGCGGGCCGGAAAGACGGACCAGCACGCATCCGGAAAGGCGATGATCTACGAAGAGAAATGCCGCGGCTGCCGCCGCTGTCAGCGCGAATGCGCCAACGGAGGCTTGGTGTTCGACGCCGAGAAGCGCAAGATGCACGTGGATGAAACCCACTGCGTGGGTTGCGGCCGCTGCCTCGGCGCCTGCAACTTCGATGCGATCGACTTCGTCCAGGACCAGGCCATTTCCATCCTCAACGCCAAGATGGCGGAGTACACCAAAGCGGTCGTCGACGGACGCGAATGTTTCCACATTTCGCTCGTCGTGGACGTTTCACCCTACTGCGACTGCCACCCCGAGAACGATGCGCCCATCCTGCCGGACCTCGGCATGTTCGTATCCCGCGACCCGGTCGCGCTCGACCAGGCCTGCGCCGACGCCTGCCTGGCGGCGGAGCCCCTGCGCAACTCCGTGCTGGGCGACCACCTGCACGACGAAAGCTTCCACCACCATCACC
>JAEEOM010000184.1 GCA_016284265.1 Bacteroidales bacterium
GCCGCATGGAACGGCTACAAGGAAATCTTCCGGAAGCTTATGCCTTGCTGGAGTCTTCCTCAGAGAGACAAACCGACCGCACCCGGGAAATCCTCAGTCAGTCTGTGGTCAAGGCGCAACGGGATTATTATTTTCTGCAAAAAGAGTCGTTACAGAAAGAAAACCGAATGCGGAAAACAATCAACCTCTTCATGGCTCTCTTTATTATTTCCGCCTTTATTGCCGCTACGATAGCAATTAGACGTTATCAGGAAAAAGAACGACGTCATAATCAGGATCTGATAGAAGCTGTTCAGGACTTGATGGAAAAGAACAATGGTCTTAAACTGGAATACATTCATCTTGGGCAGGAGAACTACAAGGCCTTGAGCGATCTGTGCAATACCTATTATAGAACCGAGGGTCGCACATCGCAAGCCAATGCAGTTTGTGGAGAAGTTCGTGGATATTTGAAGACACTGGGTGTGGGTGAAAGCCGTTATCCGGCACTCGAGCAGCGGGTCAACGAACAGTTTGGCGACATCATGAAGCATTTCCGCCAGGAGCATCCGAATCACCGCGAGCCGTTCTATCAGACGGCCTGCTACTTGTTCGCGGGCTTCAAAAGCCGGACAATCGCCTTAATCCTGAACCAGGACGAGCAGAACACCTACAAGACCAAATCGCTTTTGCGAAAAGAGATAGAGACAGAAGCGACACCCCACCAGAAAGAGTTTCTTCTTCTTCTGGACGGTGCCTCCCGATAGCGGGTTGCGTCCGTTTCGGGGAGAATTCAGAAGAATCGCAGCAACGTCAGAAGAAATCGGCCTCTGAACACATTCCAGGGCCGATTTTACTTTTCTTAATTCAGAAAAACCTTCGAGGAAGAATGCCATAATTCGGTGTAGAAAGGCTAAATTTGTAAATTATAATTCGGTTTTTTTATGGTTCGCAGTAGTCGCATCTTCCCGCTGGTCGCCATCTTGCTGATGGCGGTCACGGGCTGTGTGCAGCCCGTGGATCTGTCTTCGTCAGAGGATCTCAATGTGCCGAGTGTCTATTGCATCCTCAGTCCGGCCGATACGCTGTATCTGGAATTGAGGACGGTTTCCCGGATGGGAGAGCGCCCGGACGGGAAGGGAATCAACAACGCGGTCATTACGCTTACGGAATTTGAGGAGGCGAAAGACGTTCCTGTAAATCACCAGTACCGGAGTTCTTCTTTTCAGCCGGTAGGGGACGGGCTTTATCGAATAGTCTTCCCCGGAACGTACAATCATATCAAATCGGGAACGATTTGCCGGCTTGAAGTCTGCCTGCCCTCCGGCGACACGCTCCACGCAAAGACGACGATGCCGGATACTACGGCCGTCGCGCAATATGTTCCTGTTGCGGAGGACCCCGGTTTTCAATCTTTCGAAGCGAATGGATTCAAGTATGAGGGATTTGCCTATCTTTCAAGCCAAAGTGGCCTGTATCAGAGACCAGACAAAGTTGGATATGTATTCCAGCCTTTTGATGGTGTTGTCTATGTCAGCAAAGTGGGGTGGTCCAAAGAACAAGAGGGATGGTTCACAGAAGAGGAACTGACGACCAACCGGGAAGAGTTGACGGATGCGTTCAATCGGACGGGCACGTTGTTTTTGCATAGTGACGATCCCTTGGCCATGAAGGCCTTTCCCGATGTATCCGGAAAGCCTCTGCACTACCGATACCTCCGCATCCCCCGCAGAAACACGGAGCAGGACACCTTGTTTTTCACCGGAGATTTCAAAGGTCCGCATTATGGTGAAGGATGGGAACCTTCGATAGTGCTTGTCCGGAATTGGGAGCAGTTTGTCCAAGCCCGGTGTCAAGTACTGGGATTGCCTTTTGAGCCGACAATGATAACGACCGGAAAGGCGGGTTTTCTGCGCTTTGAGTTCGTTTCGGAAGAGTACGACCTCTATTTGAAGGATTTGTTGTTGTACACGTTGCTTCACAACGTCAGCACCGACATTGTCGGGATTTACGATAATACGAACCGTTATTCAAACATTGAGGGTGGAGTCGGCATCTTCGGGGCCAAACATGAGAAACAGTACTATTGGTCATGCGGCACATGGAAATTCTGAAACGAGGAATTAGTCTGATAGCCTTGCTGCTGCTCAGCAGGGGCGCCCTGTATGCCCAGATGCACAAGGAAGATCTGCCCGTCAGGGATACGCTGCCGGCGGCCGTGAAGACAGCCGTGCGGGAAAAAGAAGAATCTTTGCCGGGAACATTCAGGACGGACATGAAGTCGCTCCAGGGTAAAGTGCTGAGTCCTGTGGGAGAAAACGATCCAGTCAAATTCGCGATGACTCGTCCGGGCGTTTCGGGCGGCGCAGAAGGCTTTTCCGCCTTTTTTGCGCGGGGCGGCAATCTCGGGAACAACCTGTTTACTCTTGACGGGGTCCGGATATACGGTTTCAGCCATTTGCTGGGATTGACCACGTCCGTTCCTTCAGAGGCCGTCTCTTCGATGACCTTCTGCGTAGGCGGTTTCGGCGGCGAACAAGGCGGCCTCACGGCATCCCATATTGCGCTCAGTACGGCTGACGATCCGTGTGAGAACCTACAGGCTTCCGCTTCGGTTTCGAATACGTTTCTGGGGGCTTCGATCGAGGCTCCTGTTGTCAAGGAAAAAGCTTCTGTCCGGCTCGCGGGACGCTGGTCACCTTTCTCGCTGGAATATAAGCTGCTGAAAAACGGGTTCGACAAGGCAGGGCAGATGCCTTCGCTTCAATTGGACGTCTGGGATTTCCTGGGCACTGTCAACTGGCAGGTTGCACCGAAACATGAGATGAAGCTGACGGGGTTTGGCTCCCGGGATGGCTATGGTCTTGGCTTTCCGGGTACGGACTACGCGCTCGGCTGGGAGAATGCGATGGGGCATCTTGCCTATCGATACAGCGGCACCCGTACCCTTTTGAAGGCGGATATCTCTTTGAATCACTTTACGAACCAGATGGAGCATGCCGCCCGGGTGCAGGGCGATGCGACCCGGTTGCTGCTACAGTCGCAGATTCAGGAACTGACTTGTTCTGTTCGGGCGGAGCATGCCTTGGGGGATGGGAACTGGTTTCTTTCCGAGGGCGTTACCTATCAACAAAAACGGATGAGTCCTGGATCGGCCAAACAGTCCGATGCGGCCGTACAGGTCATCGACAATGTGCCTTTTACGGAGAATATCAGCCGACCGGTCTTGTCGAGTGCTTTCGTGGAAATGAATGGGAATTTGGGGCCCGTGAGCCTGATGGCCAATGTGCGGGGAAACTATTACCGGAACCGTGCGGAGCGCCGGAACGACCGATACGAAGGATTTGCGGCCGAATTCAGTGCACGGGCCCGCTGGCATATCCGCGAGACAATAGGCTTGGAAGCCACGTTCGACAATCGGGTCCAATTCGACCATACGTTGGAGGGAACGCCACTCGGCTGGTCGCTCGACCTGATGGTGCCGGTCACGAATCAACTACCGCCCGAGCGGGCGAAGCAAGTGTATGGCGGTGTCTTTGCCTCCCTGGGCGGGCACGCGATCACGCTGGGCGGCTATTGGAAGAAGATGGATAATCTGGTCTATATTTCCGATGCGATGGCGCTGTTCACGGCGGCAGCCAGCGGCTGGAGCGATCTGGCGCTGGTTGGAAAGGGTTGTTCCTATGGGGCTGAATTCCTCTATGAAGGACGAAAACCTGAAATCGGCATGGACTGGACAGTTGCTTATACCTGGTCCCGGACCGACCGGAGCTTTCCACAGATCTGTGGCGGAAGTCCTTTTCCCGCCCGCTATGACCGGCGGCATGTACTGAATGCGAATGCGACCTGGAAAGGCCTGACCGCTTCCTTGTCGCTGCAGAGCGGCCACTGGGAGACGGTGGCCGCGGGACAGTACATCGGGCACTTGTCGGAAGAAGACATCGTGGTCGAGTATTATTCCCATCCCAATAATTGGCAGATGCCCTTGTATTTCCGGATGGATTTGGGATATCAGTTTGTCTTCCGCAGCCGCCTGAACGCCACGCACCCGCTGGAGCAGAGCCTGACCGTCGGCGTGTACAACCTGCTCAACCGCCACAATCCGTCGATGCTCACCTACGACACCGGAACGAAGACCTGGAATCTCGTCTCCCTCTTCCCGATCATGCCGAGCCTCACCTGGCGGGTCTCGTGGTAGGTCGCTCCTGACGGTAGCAAAAACCTACAGGAATTTGAAGATATAGAACAGCATTACCCCGCTGGCGGTCAGCTTCAGGCCGGTGCTCAGCAGGAAGCCGAGAAACGAGCCGAAGGCGGGTTTGACAGAATCTGCTACTTCGCTGCCGTTGACGACGACTTCGGCGATGAGCGCACCGAGGAAGCTGCCGACAATCATGCCCCATGGCGGGAAAAAGATCAGGCCCAGGATCAGGCCGACGAGCGTGCCGCGGGCCGCAGCTTTCGAGCCGCCTGTCTTTTTCGTAATCCAGGACGGGGCCACATAATCGAGGATGGTGACGACAACCGTAATCACAAGCCAGACAATCAGAAGGCTTGTTGTCATGCCTTCGGGGTGGGTCAGGAAAACCAGCAGCAATCCCACCCACGACAACGGCGGCCCGGGGATGACCGGAAGGATGCATCCCACGAGGCCGACGATGCCGAGAATCACGGCAATAATCTTGAGGACCAGCATCAGAACATATAATCCCAGGCCGGAAGCTGGACGGGCTTCGTCTTCATGGCGTTGACGGCCTTCTGGCTCAGATACTTCTTGTTGATAACGATGCGGAACAGATATTCGTCAAACCACTGGTCAGTGAAGGTCACATAGCCGTGATTGCCCGAAGCCGGGCCCCAGCTGTTCTCGAGTTCCCATTTCACCGGGACATCGTTCTCATCGGTGTCGCAGCCGATGAGCAGCATGGCGTGCGAGGAGCCGCTCTGACGGGTGAGGATGCGGGCCTTCTTGTCCATGTCGAGCGTAATGCCGAAGAGAGACTGGTAGTCATAGTAGTCCACATCCATGATGCCCTTTTCGCGGTCGCTCTGCTTGCCGACGTCACAGGAAATGTAGAGGGGCTCGTTGGCCTTGATGGAAGCCAGCGCGGCCGGCTTGATCTCCTCGTTCGGGAGGTTCAGGTAGCACCAGTTGACGCCTTCGTAGGTATTGCGATAGGAAGCGATGTCATAGACCTTGTAGTACTCGCGGGTCGGGTCGTTCATGATCATCACGAAGGTGTCGGGATTGTAGTTGTCCGGAATAATGCTCTTGTAGAACGCCAGCGGGGTAGTCTTGAGGGTCTTCGTCTCGCCCTTGGCATCCTTGTAGCGCCAGGTGAATTCCGTCGGCGGCTCGCCGAGGCAAAGCGCCAGCACGCGATAGACATCCTTCATAATCTCCAGCTTTTTGGCCTCGATGGCTTTCTTCTTGGCTCCGGAGGCAACCAGTTCGCGGAGATGCCAGCCGCCGGTCCGCAGCAGTTCATTGAGGACGCCCCGCATCTGCGCGGTGTTGTTCGAATGCTCGGTTTCGGGCATCACGACCTGCGGCACGACGCCGTATTTCTCGGCTGCATCCCAGAAGAGGTTCCATACACCGCCATCGGCAACAGGCGACTTGAAGTAGAATTCCACGTCACGGTCAGTGATGTCGCGGTCGGCCGTGGCGATGACGTTCTCCAGAAAAAGGTTCGCTTTCTCGAACTGGTCCCAGAAGAAGGTGTAATTGTGGGAGAAGTCGAACTCGCGCAGGTTGTATTTCTTCATGACGGCCGGACGGAGCACGTTCATCGAGGTGAACATCCAGCAACGGCCGGAACTGAGCTGGTTGGTGATGCCGCTCACGTCGCAGCGATACTTGAAGAAGTGGTCGATCGCACCGGCTTTCTCATGGTTGTAGGTGAATGCCTTGATGTTTTTTTCGCGGGTCAGGGCGTTCTGGATGGCTTTTGTCGAGGCATCCTTGACGAAACTGCTCCGAATCTCCTGCAGTTCGGCCTGTCCGATGGCCTGGGCGCCGGCGAGATACCCGGTCAAGCCGGGCATGACGCTGATGATCCAAATAAGGGTGATGAAGGTCTTTTTCATATCAGTCGGTATACATGGTGTTTTCAATTTCTTCCACGGTGATCGGGAGCCGCTTCGCACCGAGGATGCGGGAACCGGTCGGCGTGATGAGCAGGTCGTCTTCCAGGCGGATGCCGCCGAAGTCGTAATAGCTTTCAAGTTTGGCGAAGTCAATGTACTGGGCATTGTGTCCCTCGCGTTTCCATTGCTCGATGAGGGCCGGGATGAAGTAGATGCCCGGTTCGTCGGTGATTACGTGGCCGGGGACCAGCTTGCGGGCCATGCGGAGCGAACCCAGGCCAAGTTGTTTGGCGCGGGTCTGGTCGGGATCGTAGCCCACGTAGTTCTCACCCAGGTCTTCCATGTCGTGCACGTCGAGGCCCATGTTATGGCCCAGGCCGTGCGGCATGAAGAGACCCTGCACACCAGCGGCGACCATCTCCTCGACATCGCCATGGACCAGGCAGAGGTTCTTGAGACCTTGCACGATAATCTTGGCAGCGCCCAGATGGACGTCGCGGTAGGTCACGCCCGGACGGGCGGCCTCGCGCGCGTAGTCGTTGGCCGTCACGACGATGGTATAGACATCCTTCTGCTTCTGGGTAAACTTGCCGCCTGTCGGCAGCGTACGGGTGTTGTCGGAACAGTAGTGCGAGGCAATCTCAACGCCTGCGTCTATCACGCAGAGCTTACCTTCGGTCAGGATACCGGCGTGATTGTGGTTGTGGAGCGTTTCGCCCCGCTGCGACAGGATGGTGGGGAACGAAGTCATCACGCCGCCGCTCTTGCAGACGCCTTCCATGATGCCGACCAATTCTTGCTCAACCATGCCCAGTCGCATCATCTTCATGGCCGTCAGGTGCATGGTGTAGCCCAGGTTGCAGGCCTTGTCGATCTCTTCAATCTCGCAGGGCTCCTTGATGAGGCGGAGTGCTACCACGGCCTTGATGAGCTCCACGCTGGCACGGGCTTTCAGTTCCCCGAAACCGATACCAAGCATCTGGTGCAGGAGAATCTTGTTGTGGTTGCGATACGGCGGCAGATAGTGGATCGTGCGGCCTTTCTTTTGCGCTTCTTTCAGGCAGTCGGCCAGTTTGGCGAAAGGAGCGCTCCCTGCGACACCCACGCTGGCAGCCTGGTCGGCAATCAGCGGCTGCGGACCCATCCAGATGATGTCGTCGATGTCCACGTCGTTGCCGAAGATCGTCTCCGCTCCGGTTTCCGCGTCAATTACAGCGGCCAGATCGGGCTTGTCGAGCCCGAAGAAGTACAGGAACGAACTGTCCTGCCTGAACTGGTACTGGTTGTCAGGATAATTGCAGCTGGCTTCGCTGTTGCCCATCAGCAGGATCACGCCGTCCTTCACCTGCTCCAGCAGGCGCTTGCGGCGGGAAATATAGACTTCTTTGTCGAACATATCGTTGTTTTTAGAGATTGCAATCTGTAAAAATAACCATTTTTTTCGACAAAAACAAAGTGTCGCCTCCCCACTTCTTGGGAGTATATTTTTGTCACAAATCGTTTATATTTGCATGATAAAAGCCAAAAAGATGAAACGCGACCATTTTACCCTGCCCTATGAGGGTGGTCTCATTGAAAAAGACCTGCCGAAAGGCGTCCTTCACACCTACGAAAAAGTGTGGACGCACATTTACAACGATGCCCATCCGGCATCGAATGCCGTGGCCGACATCATCGTCGATGCCATCAACAAAACGGAAGGGCGTCTCTACCGCCTGGGTCTGAGTACCGGCCGTACCCCGTTGCCTCTTTACGACGAACTGGCTCGCCGCTACGAGGCCGGTGAGGTCTCCTTCAAGAATGTCGAAGTCGTTTCCATCGATGAGTATTACCCGTCCGACCCGAAAGGATCCAAGAGCCGCAACCACCAGATGCACGAGTTCCTGCTCGACAAGGTGGACATCCTCGAAGAGAACATCCATATTCTCGACGGACGCATCCCCCGCGACCAGATTTCTGAATACAACGCCCGTTTCGATGAAATGGCGCGGGGCCTGGACCTGCTGGTAATCGGTATCGGCGAGCGGGGCCAGGTGGGCTTCAACGAAGCCGGTTCCATGCCCAAAGACCGGACCCGTGTCGTGAGGCTGTCGCACAACTCGCGCCGCCGGCAGGTCCGGAATTTCAATTTCGACATGGCTGAGGCGCCCGACATGGCCATCACCATCGGCATCAGCACGATGATGTCCGCCCAGCGGATCATCCTGATGGCGTGGGGCGAGGAGAAGGCAGCGGCTGTCAAGACCATCGCCGAGGGCGATCCTACGACCGCCTGCCCGGCATCCCTGCTGCAGCCGCATGAAAAAATCAGCTTCTATGTCGACCAGAATGCGGCTTCCCAGCTTACCCGCGTCGTCGCCCCGTGGCGCATCGGTCCTTGCGACTGGACGCGCAAACTCGTGCGCAGTGCGGTGGTCTGGCTCTGCCAGACGGTCCACAAGCCGATTCTCAAGCTGACGCAGAAAGACTATCTCGACTATGCCCTGGACGAACTGCTTGACAAGTTCGGTCCCTACGACAAAATCAATATCGATGTCTTCAACGACCTTCAGCATACCATTACCGGCTGGCCAGGCGGCAAACCCAATGCCGACGACGCGACCCGTCCGGTGGCAGCCAAGCCCTTTCCCAAGACCGTGCTCATCTTCTCGCCGCATCCCGATGACGACGTGATCTCCATGGGCGGTACCTTCATCCGCCTGGTGAGTCAGGGACACGATGTCCACGTGGCCTATGAGACCTCCGGCAACGTGGCCGTCCACGACGACGTGGTGCTCCAGATGATGGACGCCGCCTACCAGCTTGGGTTCGCCGACAAGTTCAACGAAGTCAAGGCGCTGGTCGACAGCAAGGTACCGGGCGAACCCGAACCGCGCAAGCTGTTGGAGATCAAGGGCGCCATCCGTCGCAGCGAGGCCCGTGGCGCTGTCCGCTCCTTCGGCCTCAACGACAATACGAATGCCCACTTCCTGAATCTCCCGTTCTATGAATCGGGCGGTATCAAGAAGAACCCGCGCACCCAGGCCGATGTAGACATCATCAAGAAGCTCATCACCGACCTCAAGCCGCACATGATCTTCATGGCCGGCGACCTGGCCGACCCGCACGGCACGCACCGTGTCTGCACCGAGGCCGCCCTCGAAGCTGTGGAGCAACTGCGCGAAGAAGGATGCACCTGGATTGCCGACACCCATATCTGGCTCTATCGCGGCGCCTGGATGGAGTGGGAACTCGGTCGCGTGGACATGGCCGTTCCGCTCAGCCCCGACGAAGTAATCAAGAAGCGGCACGCCATCTTCCGTCACCTCTCACAGAAAGACATCGTCCCGTTCCCGGGCGAAGATCCCCGCGAGTTCTGGCAGCGCGCCGAAGACCGCACCCAGAATACCGCGCGCCTCTACGACGAACTCGGCATGGCCGAATACCAGGCGATGGAAGTATTCCTGAAACTCTGCTAGTTGCCGACTTGGCAAAAAAGGCCTCACGGATGTGAGGCCTTTTTTTAAACCCTTACTTGCAGTACTTGTCGAGCCAGGCGAAGAACTCGCGGTTCCAGTGGACGGAGTTCTGGGGCTTGAGGATCCAGTGGTTCTCGTCGGGGAAGAGAACCATCTTCGAGGGAACACCCATCATCTGGGCGGCGTTGAAGGCCGACATGCCCTGCTCCACTGGAACACGGTAATCAAGTTCGCCATGGGTAACCAGGATCGGGGTATCCCAGTTCTGGACCAGCTTATGCGGCGAGTTGGCGTAGTGGCGCACGGACGCCGGAGTCTTGCTCCACGGCGAACCGGCCATGTAGACACCGGGGGTCTTGCAGCCGCCGTTATCCCAGTCGGGGAACCACAGTTCTTCAGTGGACATATACATCGACTCCTGATTGAAGATACCGGCGTGGGCGATGAAAGCCGAGAAGCGGCCCTGGTGGATGCCCGCCAGATAGTACACGGAGTAGCCGCCGTAGCTGGCGCCTGCTGCCGCCATCTTGCCGACATACGGCTCCGCTTTCAACGCATCGGCTGCCGCAAAATAGTCCTTCATGTTCTGGCCGATGTAGTCGCCGGAGATCTGCTCGCACCACTCCTGGCCGAAGGCCGTCGTACCGCGGCGGTTCGGCAGCACCGTGATGTAGCCTTGCGAGGCCATCAGCCGGTAGTTCCAACGGGTCGACCACCCTTGCGTGATGGCACCCTGCGGGCCACCGAGGCACATCAGGATGGCGGGATACTGCTTCGAAGCATCGAACTTGGGCGGATAGACCACCCAGGTCAGCATCTTCTTGCCGTCGGTCGTGGGAATCCAGCGCTCCTCGACGGTCGGGGTTTCGAGTTTGGCGAAAATCTCGTCGTTCTCATGCGAAAGGATGTTCCAGGTGCCATTGGCCATCGAGATCGAAACGATCTCGGCCGGACGCAGCATCGAGGTCTGGGTGGTGATGATGCGGTCACCCACAAGGATGGGGCTGCCGTAGTCATACCACTCGTGTTCTTTCGTCACGCGGCTGAAATTACCCTGCAGGTCGGTCTTCCAGATTTCCTTGACACCTTCCACTTCGGCGCTGAAGTAGATCTCCTTCGAGTCGGGCGACCACACGGGCGATCCGACGTTGTACTTGAAGTTCTTCGACAGTTCAATGCGCTCGCCGCTGACGATCGGCGAGATGAACAGGCGCACCTTGTCGGCCTCATAGCCGTCGCGCTCCATGCTCAGCCACGCGATTGTCGTTCCGTCGGGCGACCACACGGGATCCGTGTCGTAGCCCATCATGCCGGCAGAAGCGTTGTACTGCGGATGGCCGACGCCGGGCTGCTCATCCATATTATAGACATAGATATCCGTATTCGTGGAGAAAGCATAGTCGCGGCCGGTGAGTTTGCGGCAGGAATAGACGAGCTGGTTGCCGGTGGGATTGAAGTCGAGCTGTTCGAGACCTCCGAACGGTTCGGTCGGCAGTTCGAACGGTGCGCCTTCGAGGATGTCGACGCCTGCGCCCAGGGTCTTGCCGTCGAACTTGGCATAATAGGTATGCGGTATGTTCTCCACAAAGTGATCCCAGTGGCGGTACATCAGCCCCTCGATGGTGCGGGCCGAGGATTTGGCCAGGTCGGGATAGATATCGACGGGCTGCTTGGCCACCTTGAAATCGGACACGTACATCACGTAGTCCCCCTTGGGATGGATCTTGAATTCGGACATGCCGCCCGGCACGTCGCTCACCTTGCGCTCGCCGGTGCCGTCGGCATTCATCACGTACATCTGTCCACCCTTGAGGTAGGCGATCCGCTTGCCGCCCTCGATCCAGCGGGCGTTGTTGAGGCTCTTGGGCGAATGGGTCAGCTGGCGGTTGCCGCTGCCGTCGATATTCATCACGAAGAGGTTGCGGTTGCTGCGGTTTTCTTCGATGGAGGTATAGGCCACGCCGTAGAGGATCTTCGTTCCGTCGGGCGAGACTTGCAGGTCGGAGATCTTGCCCAACTGGTGCATGATCTCCGGCGTAAAGTGGCCGTCAACGATGGCAATGTCGTGCTTTTCGAGCACGGGTTCTTTCGGCGCCTTTTCACCGCACGCGGTCATCAGAGCCATGATGGTCAATGCAAATACGAAACGTTTCATCGTTTAATCCTCATCATATCCATATCCGTAATCGATCCCCTTGAGGGTGGCGGGAACGCCCTTCGACATCCAGACGGGCATCGGGGCGCCCTTGAGGAAGTGGTCGAAGAACTGCGAGAGGCGGATGCTCAGGTCTTTGCGGTTGCGGCGCTCGCGGAGGTTGTGGGCCTCATCGTTGTACTGCAGCAGCCAGGCCTGCTTGCCGAGGCGGCGGAGTCCGTTGTAGAACTCGATGCCCTGCCACCACGGCACGGCACCGTCCGCGTCGTTGTGCATGATCAGCACGGGCGTGGTCACGTTCGGCACATGGAACAGCGGGGAGTTCTCCACATAGAGGTCGAAGCCTTCCCAGAGATTCTTGCCGATACGGCTCTGGCCTTCCTCATACTGGCCCGTGCGGGCGATGCCGCTCTCCCAGCGGATACCGCCATAGGCGCTGGTCATGTTGCTGACCGGAGCACCGGCGCCCGCTGCCTTGAAGCGGTTGGTCTGGGTGATCAGGTAGGCCACCTGATAGCCGCCCCAGCTCTGGCCCTGGATGGCCATGTTGTCGCCGTCCACCCACGGGTTTTCACAAAGCATGTCGACGCCCGGCATCAGGCACTTGAGACAGCTCTGGCCCGGATGACCGTCGGTATAGACCAGGTCGGGCACGAACACGAGATACCCGTTGCTCACGAAGAGCGGGATATTGATGGTCGAGGCGCTCGGCGCGGGCATGCGGGAGTTGTAGAGGGTCTCGGAATTGCGCTCATAGAAGTAGATCATCACGGGATACTTCTTGGCCGGATTGAAATCCTCCGGCTTGAAGAGCAGGCCTTCGAGCGGCTTGCCGTCAGCGCTGGTCCAGTTCACGAGTTCCACTGTACCCCAGTTGTAATCGCGCTGCTGCGGGTTGATGTCGCTCAGCTGCTGCTGGGTCTTGAAGTTGTCGGCGGTTTTCCATACGTTGTTGCCGTCTTCGAAGTTACCGCGGGTGTAGAGCAGCGTGTTCCCCTTCTTGCCGGCCGATACGGCCAGGTTGTTGAAGGAGTACGGGCCTTCATAGAGTTTCTGCAGCTTCGCTTTCTTCTTGTTCAGATCTTTGACGGCATAGCCGTGCTCTTTGGTCACATGATTGAAGGTCGTGAAGAACACGGGCTTGGCGGTCTTGATGGTTCCGCCGCCGAACGGTCCGCGCGCTTCGGGATCGTAGTAAGGGCTCGTATAATTATAGGTGGTCTTTGTCTCGCGGCCCTTGCCCTCGGTCACGCGGAAAGGAGCCACGGCACCCGTCGGGTCGAACTGCCAGAGGTCGTACTGGTCGGGAATCCAGAAGAACTTGGAGTCTTCCGACCACATGGCACGTCCCCAGGAACCCGGATCGGCCGGATGGTCGTCTTCTTCGTTCCAGAAGGTGACGCCGAGCTGCGAAGTCAGTTCTTTCATCTCTCCGGTGGCCAGGGTATAGAGATACCAGTTGTTTTCCTTGGTCTGGAAGCCCACGGCATAGGCGCCGTCGGGCGAGATCGACAGGTTGCTGAACTGCGCATCCTTGAACAGGAGTTCCCGGCTGCCGTCTTTGAGCGAAAGTTTGTAGATGTCGGAATGGGCCGCATAGCTCCAGCTTCGCTGGACGCGGTACGGTTTGTCGGTGGTCACGATCAGGTAGTCCTGGGTGTTCTTTTCGTCGATGGCGACATTCTGGATCAGGTCATCGGCCAGCTGGACGAAACCGCTGCCGTCGAAATTGACTTTGGCCAGGTAGGTGCGGGCCTGCTCGCGGCGGAGATTGTTCTTCTGCACGGGCTGGATATATTCGTCGTTCCACACCCAGATATCCAGCTTCGGCTGCTCGAAATCAACCAGCGTGGTGTCTTTCTCGCGCGGAATCGGGCAGGTACCGAACGTCACGAAGTCCTTGTGGAATTCGGCGGCGCGGGCGTCACCCAGTTTCCATCCCTTGGGCAGGACGGCTGCATCGTGGGCCACGGCCTTGACAGCCTTGACGCCGTCATACAGATAAAGGTCGAGGCTCTTCTTGGCGTCTTTCGTCGTGTCGAGCGTGGCGAAGAAGGCCAGGCGGTTGGCTTCGTCATTGAAAGCAAGCGTCTTGAAAGTGGCTTCCTTCTCGCCCTTGAGGACTTCGGTCGCAGCCTGGGTGGCCGGGTCATAGACAAAGACACCACGGACGTTCACACTGTCTTTCTTGTCGGGCTTGGTGATGTAGGCGATGCGGTCGCCGCCTTTGGACACGATATACGACTCGACGCACGGGATCGTATCGACCGCCAGGGTCTTGATGTTCAGTACATAAAGATTGTCTTTCGGCTCCGGCTTCTTTTCGGGTTTCTTCTCGGGCTTTTCCGGTTTTTCGGGTTTTTCGCCTTCCTTCACCTTGGCTTTGGGCTCCGGCTTCGGGGCCGGTTTCTCGGCTTCCTGGAAAGCGATGTAATCGCCCAGCGTCTCTCCCACTTTGAAGCCTTTCAGCAAAGGATACTTCTCGATCTTGCCGCTGGCCAGGTCGAGGATACCGAGGCTGTCCTTGGGCATCTCGTTAGGCTTCTTCTTGTCGATCCTTGCCTGCCGGGTCTCCTGGAACTTCGGGGCGATCTTGAAGACGACCTTCGTGGCGTCTTTCGAGAGCTTCGCCTGGGAAGCGCGTTCGATGTCATAGGTCTTGCCGGTCTTGACATTGTAGAGATGCAGCACGAGGTCGCCCTCCTGCGGTGCTACGGTCCACTGGGCCCAGTCGCCGTCGTTCTCCACGAGGAGGCGGCTCACGCTTTTCCAGCCGTCGTACACCGAATGGTCGAGCGGCGGTTTAGCGGCAAACGCGCTGAGCGTCAACATCAGCGCGGCTGCCAGAAGAATGTTTTTTTTCATATGCTCGGATTATTGATACTGAATTGTCGGGTTCGGGCGAGTCTCCGCCATTTGCAAATTTACAAAAAAGCCTCGGCAAAACGCCGCCGGAAACGCGCTTTTTTCGAGAAAAAGCGCTATCTTCGCATTTGTAGGATTATTCTTCGGATTAATCCCAATAATTGAGGATTGTCCCGAAAGGGAAGATTCTCTATTTTTGCCTTCTCAAAAATCAGTGCCATGAAACGTTTCTTTCTGACCCTGTTTGTCTTGGTAACTGTCTCTTTTTCAATCTCAGGAAAAGGAAAGCCTGCGGTCGTTGCCGTCGTGGTCGATCCGGCCACCTATGCGGCCATCCCCTCCGACGTGGATGCTTTCGTCGCCTCCATGGAGCAGGTCGGCAAACGAGGCCTCTGCGTGGTGGACAGCTGGAACCATCCGGACTCCATCCGGGCGGAACTCCGGCTCCTTTATGAAAAGGAAGGACTGGAAGGTGCCATACTGGTGGGGAACATCCCGATTCCGATGATCCGCGACGCACACCACCTGACCACGGCCTTCAAGATGAATCCAAAGCAGCCGTGGGAAAAATCGAGTGTTCCCTCCGACCGCCTGTATGACGACTTCGACCTGCGCTTCGATTATCTGAAACGGGATGCAGACCGTCCGCTCCTGCACTATTACTCGCTGCGGGCCGATTCTCCGCAGGTGATCCACTGCGATATCTGGACCTCCCGCATCAAGCCGCCGCAGATTCCCGGCCAGACCGCGACCGAGGCCATTGCGCAGTATCTCCGCAAGGCCGTGCAGGCCAAGAAGGCACCGCGCACACCCATCCGCCATGTCCTCCATTTCGCCGGCCGCAGCTACAATTCCGACGCTTTCCAGGCCCGCATCGACGAACGCTGGGCCCTGCAGGAGCAATTCCCGCAGCTGGGCACGCAACATGGCACCGGCATCGACTTCGTGAATTTCAACCATGACAAAGTGGTCCGGACCCGTTTGCTGCAGCTGCTCTCGCTCGACCGCTACGAACTGGCCATTCTGCACCACCACGGAGAACCCGACGAACAGCTGCTCAGCGGCGCTTCCCCGGCTTCCATGCCCCGGGAACTGCTGGGTGCCGCCCAGACCTATTTCCGCAACAAGATCCGCGACGCCCGCGACCCCGAAGCCACGAAACAGCGCTATATGCAGGAATACAACCTGCCCGAGAGTTTCTTTGCCGACTCGCCGGAAAAGGCGGTTGCCGACAGCACGTATTACGCCGAGATGAACCTGTATATCCCCGACCTGTACGGATATACCTCGAACGCCCGGGTCATCCTGCTCGACGCCTGCTTCAACGGCTCGTTCAACAACGACGACTATATCGCCGGCTACTACCTCTTCAATCCCGGCGGCACGATGGTCGTCAAGGCCAATACCGTCAATACCCTGCAGGATACCTGGACCAACGAACTCCTCGGCCTGCTCGACGCCGGCGCGGCCGTAGGCAACTGGGCCAAAGGGCAACTGACCCTCGAAAGCCATCTGCTGGGCGACGCCAGCTGGCGTTTCGCCGACAACAGCCCGAAATACGACATCGACCGGGCCCTGACCGCACGGCGCGGCGACAACCGCTTCTGGCGAAAACTCCTCGGCTGCGGCGTCACCGACCTCGAGGCACTCGCCATCAAGCAACTGGACGCGAACGGTGCCATCACCGCGCAGGAACTTCTGGCCATCGAACGCGACAACCCGAAAGCCGTGCTGCGCCTCGAGGCCTTCATGACCCTGAAGCGGCGTGCTGACAACAACTTGACCGAAGCCATCCGGCTCGGCCTCGAAGACGACTACGAACTTCTGCAGCGGCTCGCCGCCCTGACCGCCGCCGTCAACGGCGATCCGGCACTCAAACCGGACATCGAGCGGCTGCTCGCCGACCCGGCCGTCACCCATCGCGTCGATTTCCAGCTCAAGGGCGGAAAGGAAGCCTGGTTCCCGACCGACCGCACCCTGAAAGAATATCAGGCTCTAGCAGACCCGGAGACGCCATTCAAGCAGAAACGCTCCACCGTTTCGGCCCAGCGCAACGCCTGCAATCCCTACTGCGTCGAACCGATGCTCGCCTGGTTCAAGACCTGCGACGACGTGCAGATGCGCACCGATATCGCCGAAACGCTCGGCTGGTACCGTTACTCTTATAAAAAGACGGAAATCCTGCAAGCCTGCCGTGCCCTGCTCGACACCGAGCCGGAACCCGCTGTCCGAAACGAACTGCAGAAAACCATCCGCCGTTTGACTGACTTATAATCAACAACAACCTAAAATTTTTACGTATGCAAAGAATTCAAACCATGCTGGCACTCTGCCTGCTGTTTCTCGCCTCCGTCGGAGCGTACGCCCAGAGCGGCTCCGGGACGCGCGTGAGCGGTCGCGTGCTGGAAGAGGGTACCGGCGTACCCGTTGAATTTGCCGTCGTCGTGCTCTCCCCGCAGGAGCTCTATACCACGACCGACCGCAATGGCTATTTTGAATTCAAGCGTGTGGATCCCGGCAAGGCCGTCATCTCCGTCGAGTATGTCGGCAAGGAGACCATCGAAAGAGAGGTCAACATCGCCGCGGGCCGCAACAATGAATTCCGTTTTGAAATGAAAGAGACGACCTTCCGCCTGGAAGAAGTGACCGTCGTGGCCACCCAGAGCAAGGCGGGCAAATCCACCGCTTCGAGCATCTCCCGCCAGGCCATGGACCACATGCAGGCCAGTTCGCTGACCGACCTGATGGCCTTCCTGCCCGGTGCGTCGCTGGCCAACCCGAGCCTTTCCTCGGCCCAGCAGTTCAACATCCGCACTGCCTTTGACGGCGTGGGCGGCGGATCCTCTTACGGTACCGATATGAACAGTCTGGGTACCTCCATCATCGTAGACGGCGCTCCGGTGTCGGCCAACGCCAACATGCAGGTCCTTTCGCCGTCGATTTCGGGTGGCGTGGGCGTTACCCAGCAAGGTATTGACTCCCGCAGCATTTCCACCGACAACATCGAATCGGTCGAAGTGATCCGCGGCGTAGCCTCGGCTGAGTACGGCGACCTGACCTCCGGCGCGGTAATCATCCACTCGAAGGCCGGCCGCGAGCCGCTCTCCATCCGGGTGAAAGCCAATCCCTACACCTACCAGGCGGCTGCCTCGAGCGGCTTCGGCCTGGGCGAAAAGGGCGGCATCCTCAACCTGACCGCCGATTACGCCTACAACACCACCCGCCTCTACGAAGCCTACTCCTACTACCAGCGCCTCAATGCGAAGGCCCTCTGGAGCAAGAACTTCGGCAAGCGCCTGAGCACCAACACCTCGCTGAGCTTCGGCCTGC
>JAEEOM010000185.1 GCA_016284265.1 Bacteroidales bacterium
TAATCCCGTTGCGCCTTGACCACAGACTGACTGAGGATTTCCCGGGTGCGGTCGGTTTGTCTCTCTGAGGAAGACTCCAGCAAGGCATAAGCTTCCGGAAGATTTCCTTGTAGCCGTTCCATGCGGCTTTTCCATGCCTGGTATGCATACTGCTCACCATATCTTCCTTCCAATTGATTGAATATGCGTTTCGCTTTTTCAACTTCTCCAACGTTTGCCAGGCTATATGCATACGCTCCCCAATGTGTAAGATTATCGAAACGGCCGCCATTCGCCAAACACCTTTCATACAACTTTCTTGCTTTTTCATAGTCCTGTGTGTCGTTGATCACGGCAAGCGCATACCCGGACAAAACCCTTCCAAACAGATTATGGTTAGTCTGCACAGATGGATCATTGACCAAGGTATCATAAATCGACACGGCATCCTGATAGCATTTCAGGTTATTAAGATTCTGCGCCACCTGAAAAAGGGCTATGTTTGTTAAAACCGTGTCTCCGGTTTTCAGGCAGTATTGATACGAACTGTCAGACATGGCATACGCCTCTTCAAACAGATAGGACATATTATAAGTGTCTCCCATCGCATGAAAAACCATCGCCTTGAACCGATCGTCTTCCAACCCTTCGGCGTACTCCCGTGCACGGGTGAAGGAGAGGATAGCCTCGTCGTAACGTCCCCCGTTGTATTGGATACGGCCGAGGTAATAATAGGGCTTGGCGCGGCGGGAGACGGGACGGCGGCGGTCGTAATACGCCACGGCCGGCATCACCACGTTCACGTCGGTCGTGTCAATCCAGTTCTTGTCAAGGGCCATGGAGTGGAGCAGGGCATATTGGGCGTGTAGCCGGCGACTGTTCAACGTTGTGGTATCAATCGCCCGCAGCGCCGCCAGGGCGCTGTCGGGCCGGTCCTGGATATAGGTTTCTACGTCGTCGAGTACCGCAGCGGTCTGCCGGTTTCCGCAGCCGGTGGCCAGTGACAGGAGGACCAAAAGTAGTCCCCAGACAAAACAGTTTCGAATCGTGTTCATTGCGGGTCAATAAATGCGTCGGGGTTTAATAGAAACTTCCAGGCCAAGTGTATCAAACAGCCTGTTCAATACCTTGAGGGAAGGGTTGCCTTTTCCGCGTTCGATGGCGACAATCGTATTAAGTCCCACTTCCGCCAGATCGGCAAGCTCTTTTTGTGAGAGCCCAAGTTCCTGACGGCGTTTTTTTAATAAATAGCCTAATTCTTCCATCATCGATCCTCTTTAATCCACCAGGGTGGAACGTCTGTATTTGTATAGCTGCCAATAGGTTTCTTTTGCCATGTCCGACATAAGACTGTCGCGGATCATGTTTTCTACGACGTCGCTCTTTCCCGAAAACAAGTCTAAGGTTTTTACAAGGGTCTTTGGAGCTATTTTCAACCTTTCTCCGAATGCCAAGAACATGGGACGGCCAAACGGTGTTGTATCCCTGATCGGGGTTCCCTCTTTGAAAAGCCCTTTGTCCAAAGCAAAAATGGGTGAATCCAGATGGAGTTGTGTGTTCAGGAGGTCATAGGCAGGAGCCAGGTGATATTCGCCGCGTCGTTTCTCGATCAAGGAAAAATTCTTCAGGTGGGCGTCGGCGTTGCCGAACAAGAAATTAAAGAGTACCAACCGAAAGAGTTTAATCGTGTCTACTTGCGGTGCGGAGCAATACCTATTGATCAGTTCCGCACATTCTTCATAGCTAAAGACGGTATACTTGAAATCTTTCCCGTATGAAGCCTCGTTGAGCCCGGCAACGGATGCAAGATCTTCCATCGCGTATTTATCTCCATCGGTCCTGTAATCGAATCGCCTGGTAATATATACGGGGGAACCATCTCCGAGAAAGCAGATACCGTGCGCCGCAACGTCAAGATGAAAGACATCCCGGGCGATATCCATTGTCAACAACTCATTGGCCGGCATATCTTCCGGAAGCATGAAACGTCTGTCAGTCGGGACAGGCTTGATGATAAACCGGCCGGGTTCATTTTTATAGGTAAGGCGCAGGGCCCCGGATTCTTCGACGACGGCATATTTTTCCTGAGCCCCTGAAATCGAAAGCCTGCCGTTCCCTTCTTTTATCAGCTTGTTCATCTCCGAACCAGCCTCCAGGTTTTCGTAGGGCAGCACCGACGACACGCGGCGACCATCGAAAAGTTCCTTCAATTCTTTGTTCGTAAAGTTTCTCATTGTTCGACAGGTTCGATGGTGACAGAACCGATTGTATCATAACTGGCCGTTTTCAGCAACAGACCGAATTCGTCATCGGATGCGACTCCGTTGAGGCGTGACTTGTATATCCTGTTGCTCCCTTCAGAAAGAAGATTGCTGAAAAATGGGAAGAGAGAGGGGCTCTCGTATTTCTCTTTTCTGACCGGCATGGCCAGGCAAACCGGTACAGATGAGCGTTCAAGGTATTGAGCGTCATATTCGAAGGAATACAGGCCTTCGTCCGATTCTGTAAGTGTTCCCGCGAATATGCGATTGATAAAGACTTTCCCCTGTCTCATAATACCAATATATTGTGATTTTTGACAAAAATAGAGAAAATACCCCGACTTTACAAATAATAATCACAATATATTGGTTATTGGTTATTTGTTATTTGTTATGGCCAGAACCAATCATTACGCCCACGTCATTCCCGGCGGGGATCAGCAATAGTACGAAGATAGATTTTATTTTTGAACGAAACCACTTATCTTTGTAAAAAATTCAGAAAACTTTGAAATGCTATCCCGCCGACTGATCCGTATCAAGGCATTCAAGACGCTCTTTGCATTCGTGGGCTCGGAGTCCGACAATGTCAATGCGGCGCAGAAAACGCTCATCGAGTCTTGTGACAAGGTCAAGGACCTCTATTATTTCCTGCTCAACATCTCGTCGTTCCTGGTGACCGTCGCCGAAGAGAAGATCGCCGTCGGCCTGCGGAAATTCCATCCCACCGAGGCCGAGGCGCATCCCAACTACAAGTTCGTGCGCAACCGTTTCGCCGCCCTGCTGGCCGACGATCCGGAATTCGGGCGCATCTGCCAGAAGCGCGGACTGGTGTGGGGCGAGTACGAACCGTTCGTGCGTCACGTCTACAACTCGATCATTACCAAGGACTACTATCAGGACTATATGAATTCCGGCGAGGACTCCTTCGAGGAGGACTGCCGGCTATTTTCCTGCATCTTCCAGGATGAGTTCGAGGACAACGAGGAGCTCGAATCGATCCTCGAAGATCTCTCCCTCCTCTGGATCGATGACGTGGCTTATGCGCTCAATGCGGTGATTGCCGGCATCGAGGAGACGCGCCGCAAGAAGCGCATCACCCATCCCAACACCTTCCTCAAGGAAGACGACAAGGAGTTCGCACTGCGCCTCCTCACCGAGTCGATCCTGCGCTACGACGAGTATTTCAAACTGATGGAATCGCATCTCGACAACTGGAAGTCCGACCGGCTGGTCCTGACGGACGCCGCCCTGATCGTGATGGGTGTCACCGAGGCAGTGGTTTTTCCGACCATTCCGGTCAAGGTGACCATCAACGAATATGTCGAGATCTCCAAGTACTACAGTACGCCCAACAGCCGCATCTTCGTCAATGGCATGCTCGACCGCATCATTCAGGAAAAGATTGCCGGCGGTGAAGTCGTCAAGCAGGGCCGCGGGCTCTTTGAACAGTGAGATTCCCGGTCAAGCCGGGAATGACGAAAAAACAATTTAAAACATAGTAATGCAATGAATCTCTCTATGATTACACTCCTTCAGGCGCAGGGTGCCGGCCAGGCCGGCGGCAGCGGCCTCACGATGCTTCTGATGCTCGCCCTCATCTTCGTGGTGATGTGGCTCTTCATGATCCGTCCGCAGCAGAAACGCCAGAAGGAACTCAACGCTTTCCGCGACAGCCTCAAGAAAGGCGACAAAGTCGTCACCGTCGGCGGCATCTATGGCACCGTCCTCGAAGTCAATGACAACAAGGTGATGCTCGAGATTGACAAAGACGTCAAGATCAAAGTCGACAAGGCCTCGCTCGTGAAAGATTTCAGCGAAGCGCAGCAGGCTTAGTCCCTGATGAAAAACCTCCGGCTCTTTCTGGCCTCCCTGCTCATCGCCTGCATTGTGTGGGCGATGCACACGTTTACGCTGGAGTATTCCGCTACGTTGCCCTGTACCGTGCGGGTGACAACCAACCTCCGGGGCTATGCTCCCGCGGCCGTCGCCCAAGAGACCCTGCTGCTCCACGGCAAGGCCACTGGATTCTATCTGCTCAAGGCACGGGGGACAGGACGCAGGCCCATGGACCTGGAATTGCCGATTGATGCCAAGCACCTCTATCCGGTAGAAGATCAGGAAGATACTTTCATCCTTCCGGTTTCGGAGGTGCGGGACAAGATTAACGAGCAGTTGGGAGAACGGTTCGCGCTCGACTTTATCGAGACGGAGCAGCTGACCCTGATTTTTACGCCGCAGGCTTATGTGAAGGTTCCCGTGGAAGCTTCGCTTGACCTGACTTTCCGCCCGCAGTATATGCAGGTCGGCCCGGTGCAGCTCAAGCCCGATTCCGTGCTGGTGTATGGGCCGGTCAAGGATCTGCAGCGCCTGACACAAGTGCGTACGCGGAGCATCAGCCGGACCAATCTCGACAAGACCCAGCAGGGCTATGTGGGCCTGGAACCCGTATCCGGGCTCCGGATTGACACCGAACAGGTGTGGTATGAACTGGTGGTGGACCGATATGTGGAAACCACGATGACGCTCCCCGTCACGGCGACCAATGTGCCTGCAGGTCATTCCATGATGCTGTTGCCGTCGCAGGTAGAGGTTGTCTTTCGGGCGCCGTTCCGGCCGCGAGGCGGACGGATCGTGCCGGAAGACCTGTCGCTGGTGGTCGATTACCGCGATTTCGCCGGGGCGGGCAGTACGAAGGTGATCCCGCGGCTGGTGACGTACCGGGATATCTATTCGTGGCGCTTGCGTCCCGAATTGATTGAATGCATTTTGGTCGAAGCCCGATGAATCCGCGCGTCCTGCTTTGCACCGGAGGTATCGGCAGCGGCAAGTCTGTCGTAGTCAGGACATTCAATATCCTGGGCGTCCCGGCGTACGACTGTGACCGGGCAGCCAAGGAGCTGTATGACCGGGATCCGCAGCTGTTGGCTGCTGTGGTCGATCTGGTAGGGTCTGACGTGTTGGATGCCGGAGGCCGGCTGGACCGGGCCGCCCT
The DNA here is from genome assembly GCA_016284265.1 of Bacteroidales bacterium. GTDB lineage: Bacteria > Bacteroidota > Bacteroidia > Bacteroidales > UBA932 > Cacconaster. Next base: position 5,236 of record JAEEOM010000185.1, read on the forward strand.
GGCCGGCCGGATTTTTGCGGATGCGGCGCTGCTTGCCTCGCTGGAAGCGATTGTCCATCCCGCGGTGATCCGCGATTTTGAGACCTGGAAGGCGGAGCAGTCCAGTCCGCTTGTGGTCATTGAGTCGGCCATCCTGCTGGAGAATCCGGCTTTCGACCGCTTATATGACAGCGTGGTGGCGGTGACGGCGCCGGAAGAAGTCCGGATTGCCCGTGTTCTGGTTCGCGATGGTGTGGACGAGGCACAGGTCCGGCGGCGGATGGCCGCGCAATGGAGCGATGCCGACCGGGCGGCCCGCGCCGATTATGTATTGGAAAATGACGACCGGCAGGCCTTGTTGCCTGCGGTCCTGGAAATCATAGAAAAGGAACAAAAGAAGATGGAAAAGACTGATTTGAAGAAAATTCTCTCCGTATCTGGAGAACACGGCCTGTTTGCTTATGTCGCACAGGGGCGTAACGGTATCATCGCCGAATCGCTGGCGACGAAGCAGCGTCAACTGCTGGGCGCTGCGGCCAAGGTGAGTTCGCTTGCCGATATCTCGATTTTTACTGACGAAGCCGATGTCGCCCTCCGCGACGTCCTCACGGCCATGGCGACGAAACTGGCTCAGGGCCCGGCCATGAGTCCGAAGAGCGATCCGAAGGCCATCAAGGCTTTTTTCGCCGAGGTAATCCCGAACTACGACGAAGATCGTTTCTACGTGTCCCACATGAAGAAGATCCTCGACTGGTACGAGAATCTCCGTCAATATGCGTCGCTCGAGTTCGTCGAGGACGAAGAAGAGCAAGCCGAGGAGCCGGAAGAAGAGAAACCCGCTGAGGAGAAAGCCGAGTGAAACGGATCCAGGTGGTGACGATGGGGTGCTCTAAGAACCGTGTGGACTCGGAGCATCTGATGCGCGTGCTGCAGCAGCGGGGCTATGAACTGGTGCCTGAATCGGCCGACCTGGCTTCCGCCGGCGTCGATGAAGTGGTCATCAACACTTGCGGCTTCATTCAGGATGCCAAGGAAGAATCGATTGGCGCTATTCTCGAAGCAGCTGAAGCCAAAAAGGCCGGCCTGATCGAAAAACTGTCGGTATTCGGCTGTCTGTCGCAACGCTATCCGGAAGAACTCCGCGTCGAGATCCCGGAAGTGGACCAGTGGCAGGGCGTCCTGACTTTCGATACGATTGGCCGCGTGCTCACGACTCCTTCGCACTATGCCTATCTCAAGATTGCTGAAGGCTGCGATCGCAGCTGCGCCTACTGTGCCATTCCGCTCATCCGCGGACCGCACGTCAGCGTCCCCATCGAAGATCTGGTGGAAGAAGCCCGTCAATTGGCGGCAGAGGGTGTCCGGGAGTTGATTGTCATCGCCCAGGATACGACCTATTATGGGCTGGACCGCTATGGGAAGCGTTGTCTGGCCCGGCTCTTGGATCAGCTATCGAAGATCGACGGCATCCAATGGATCCGCTTGCATTACAGCTATCCGACCGGATTTCCCGAGGATGTGCTGCACATCATGGCAGACAATCCGAAGATCTGCCCGTACATCGACATCCCGTTGCAGCACAGCGCTGACCGGGTGCTGGAAATGATGCGGCGCGGCATCGACGGCCGGCAGACCCGGGAACTTGTGGCGCGGATGCGCCGGCTGGTTCCCGGCGTGGTCCTGCGCACGACGCTGATTGTAGGCCATCCCGGAGAAGGCGAGGCGGAATTCAGCGACTTGCTCGACTTTGTCCGCGAATGCCGCTTTGAGCGGCTCGGCGCCTTCACGTATTCTGAAGAAGAAGGAACCTACGGCGCCCTGCACTACAAGGATGATATTCCCGCCGAAGTAAAGCAGGAACGTTACGACCGTCTGATGGAGCTCCAAAGCGGCATCTCCCTCGCCTGCAACCAATCCCGCATCGGCACCCGTGAACGCGTTCTCGTAGATAGCTTCACCGACGGCATCCTTGTGGCCCGCAGCCAGACCGAATCGCCCGAAGTGGATGGCGAAATCCTCATCGGTATGGAATCCGTCATGCCCGGCCTTGACCGGGCATCTGACATGATCGGCCACTTCCTCGACGTCACCCTCACCGGCGCCAATGAATATGACTTAATCGCAGAGATGTCCGGTCAAGCCGGGCGTGACGCAATCGTCTCGTCCTCAAATGGGGTCTGAAATGAGGATGAGAAAGCAAATAATCCTGTTCCGTCCTCAATATCGGGCTCATATGAGGATGGCAAGAGAATGACTTTGCTCCACCGATGGTGAAAAGGGCGTACCTCCTGGACGCGGAGACCTGAAGACAGAGATGCCCGATAATGGTTCAGCGGGGCCCGGACGAATGATATGGCCAATGAAAGACAGGAGAAAGCCTGGCCGAATGAAAGATGATATAAACAAATACATTATACTATGGAACTATTGAAAGGAAAGGTCGCGCTGATTACGGGCGCGGCGAGAGGGATCGGCAAACAGATCGCCCTCAAATTCGCAGAAGAAGGCGCCGATATCGCCTTTACCGACCTGGTCATCGATGAGATCGGCCAGCAGACCCGGCAAGAACTCGAAGCTTTCGGTGTGCGCGTGCTGGCCATCGCCTCCAACGCCGCCGATTTCCAGCAGACCCACGCTGCCGTGCAGCAGGTCATGGACGCTTTCGGCCGGATCGACATCCTGGTCAACAACGCCGGCATCACCAAAGATGGTCTCATGCTCCGCATGACCGAGGCCCAGTGGGATGCCGTCCTGACGGTGAACCTCAAGAGTGCATTCAACTTCATCCACGCCGTTTCGCCCGTGATGCTGCGGCAGCGCGGCGGTTCGATCATCAACATCAGCTCCATCGTCGGCGTTCACGGCAATGCCGGCCAGTGCAACTACTCTGCTTCGAAGGCGGGCATGATCGGCCTGGCCAAATCGATTGCCGCTGAGTTGGGTCCGAAAGGCGTGCGTGCGAACGTGGTCGCTCCTGGTTTTATTCTGACCGACATGACCCAGCAGCTGGGCCCCGATGTCCTGAAGCAGTGGGAGTCCAAGATTCCGATGCGTCGCGGCGGAACGCCGGCCGAAGTGGCCAAAGTCTGCACCTTCCTCGCTTCCGACCTGGCCTCCTATGTCTCCGGCCAAGTCATCCTGGTCGACGGCGGCATGGGCATGTAAGTCAGCCGACAAAACAAAAAAAACGGGAGTCCTTGCGGGCTCCCGTTTTTGATGTCAGGCAGAATTATTTCGCGAGGGCTTTCCAGACCCAGGCTGCGAAGGCGCCACCGACCATCGGGGCGAGGATGAATACCCAGACAACCTTGAGGGCTTCTCCGCCGGCGAACAGGGCCGGACCGATGGAACGGGCCGGGTTCACGGAAGTACCGGTCAGGTTGATGCACACCAGGTGGATGAGAATCAGCGTAAGACCGATGGCCAGACCCGCGAAGTTGCCGGCACCTTTCTTGGCGTCGGTCGTGCCGAGCACGACGAAGACGAAGAGGAACGTGGCGATGAACTCGACCAGGCAGGCGCCCCAAGGGCCTCCCGCATTGGCAACACCGTTGGTGCCCAGACCGCCCGTAAGATCCGGAGCGGCGACCACCTTGGAGACGACCAACAACAGGGCACCGGCGAGGATACCGCCGATGATCTGACCGATCCAGTAGCCGACCGCATCTTTCCAAGGCATGCGGCCGGAAAGCGCAACGCCGAAGGTGATGGCCGGGTTGATGTGGCAACCGGAGATACCGCCGATGGTGTAGGCCATGGCGACCACGGTAAGACCGAAGGCAATGGCCGTACCGACCACGCCGGCCGGCGTGTTGCAGCCGAGGAACATCGCGGTCCCGCAGCCCAGGAACGTCAGGACGAACGTTCCGATGCATTCTGCAAAGTACTTTTTCATAGGCAATGATTTTTATGGAATTAGTATATTTTGCGTTAAAGATAACAAAATAATCGTAAAGTTGTTCTTTCGGATGCCCGGTCAAGCCGGGCATGACGCTAATTCAAGCCGATCTTGCTCTTGTCGGGAGCGGCGGGCGTGCCCGGGAGGGCCGGCCAGTTCTTCAGTTCGGCTTTCAGCACTTCGACGGCCTTTTCAAGCTGGGCATCTTTGCCCTGGTAGTCTTCAAACGGATTGATGTCCACATCAATGTCCGGATCGACGCCGTGACCTTCGATGATCCATTCACCATCGGTGGAGTAGGAGGTAAAGAACGGGGTGCGCATGTCCTGGCCGTCCAGATAGGCCCGGGAACCGGAGATACCCACGATGCCGCCCCACGAACGCTTGCCGATGAGCTTGCCGAGACCCAGTTTGCGGAAGCCGTACGGGAAGAGGTCGCCGTCGGAGGAGGAGTACTTGTCGATGAGGCAGACCTTCGGGCCGTAGAATGCCTGGGCCGGTACCGTCTCGTTCTTGCCGCCGTGGCGGGACATCGTCATGCGGTACACCTCACGCTGCAGGCGCTCGAGAATCATCGGAGAGACGTTGCCGCCACCGTTCATGCGGTCATCGATGATCAGCGCTTTCTTGTCGAGCTGGTTGTAGAACATCTTCGTGAACATGTCCAGACCGGCCGTGCTCATATCCGGAATATGGATGTAGCCGATCTCGCCGTTCGAAGCTTTGTCCACGATGGCGATGTTGCGCTGTACCCATTCGTAGTAAGCCAGCTGACCTTCCTCGGCCACCGGTTTAACGTAAACCGTGCGGGCATTCCGCCCGGCGGCATTTTCGGCAATCTCCAGCGAGACCGTTTTGCCGACTTTTCCGATCAGGGCCTGATAGATGTCTGTCAGTTGCGAGGCGGGTGTGCCATTCACGTTGGTGATGTACTGCCCGACCTGGGCGTTGATGCCCGGACCGTCAAGCGGAGAGACCAGCGACTTGTCCCAGGAAGCGCCCTTGTAAATATGGTCGATCCGGAAAGCCCCCGTCTTGCTGTCCTTGCTGAACTTGCCGCCCAGCATGCCGGTGGCGATGCGCGGAATCTCCGGCACTTCGCCCGAGGTGATGTAGGCGTGGCCGACGTTCAGTTCGCCGATCATTTCACCGATAAGGTAGGTCAGGTCGTGACGGTGTTTTACATAGGGCAGCATTACGGCATACTTGTCGTGGATGGCTTTCCAGTCGAGTCCGTGCATGTTCTCCACATAGAAGTTGTCGCGGGTCACGCGCCAGCTTTCGTCGAAGATCTGTTTCCACTCGGCCTGGTGGTCGATGAGCATGTCCATCTCGGAGGTAGGCACGGGTTCGTCGAGTTTGGCCGGGCCGCCGAAGCCGGTGACATAGAATTTGCCGCCTTCGCGGACCAGGCATTTCTTGTGGTCTGGCGTGAAGGCCACGGGCGTGTTCTTTGGCCCGTCGGAGCTCTTGAGGGTCTTCAAATCGAGTACCTTGACGGCTGCTGCACCGCCGCGGGCGCCGCCGGCGCCGCCCGGCATCATGCCGCCGAACGTACTGTAGTAGAGTTTGTCGTTTTCAGCCAGGATCAGGCGATAGCGGCCGGCCGGCAGCGGCAGGACGCTGGCGCGCTGGCCGATGCCGTCGAGATCGACCTTCATCTTGGCATCCTTGTCGGCAGCAGGCTTTTGCGGAGCAGGCTTGTCTCCCGGCTTGCCTTCGGGACGTCCTTCCGGCTTGGCCGGCTTCACGCCGTATTCATCGTTCGTGAGGACCGTCGGGTCGGGGGTGTCCTTGGCCAGCGGAATCACGAAGACATAGTCGTTCACGTTGTACGAAGCGTTCCATTCCACGCGGGAATACTGCGAGCGGAAATCGCGCGACGAGGTGAAGAAGAGATACTTGCCGTCTTCCGAGAAGAGCGGGCTGGAGGCGTCCCACCAGCGGTCAGTAACCTGATAGGACTTGCCGGTGGCCATTTCGTAGAGGAAGATGGCGGAAATGTCATTGTCCAGACCCATGGTATAGACAGCCCAGTTGCCGTCGGCCGAGATCCGGAAGCCGCGCGGGGCACTGATGGTGCCGGTGATGATCGGCTTGGCGATGCCCGATTCGATGTCGAGGCTATAGAGCTCACGCTTCAGCGTGGAGAAATACAGTGTCTTCCCGTCCGGCGCCCACTGCAGGCCGCTCGGATAACCATCCTTGAAGTTGGTCATCTTCCGGGCGTTCTTCATGTCGGCGGAAGGGGCTACATAGACCTGGTATTCGCCGTCCTTGTCGGAGAACCAGGCGATGTTCTTGCCGTCGGGGCTCCAGACGCCTTCGCGCTCGTGGCCGCCGGGCGTTTCCGTGACATTGTACACGGGACCGCGGCGGGCGGGGAGGGAGAAGAGGTCGCCGCGGGCGATGATCAGCACGCGTTCGCCGTCGGGCGAAAGGCTGTAGGCGAACATCTGGTTGCCCACGTTCTTGTATTCGGGACGGCCGTACACGTTGTCGTTGTCAAGATAGATCGTGACTTTCTCGCACTTGCCGGCCTTGACGTCGTACTTGTAAATATAGCCGCCGTTTTCAAAGACGACATATTCCTGGGAATAAGAGGGGAACTTGCAGTCATATTCCTTGAAGTCGGTGACCTTGCGGGTCTCCTTCGAGCGGGTGTTGTACACGAAGAGGTTCATCGTCCGGTCGCGGTCGGAAAGATAATAGATCTCGTCGCCGATCCACATCGGGAAGATGTCCTGAGCGTCGTTGTCGGTGATCTTCTCGAGTTTCGAGGTGCCGACCTGATTGATCCAGATGTCATCGGCCTGGCCGCCGCGGTAGTATTTCCAAGTACGGAATTCGCGGAACATCCGGTTCATGGCCAGTTGCTTGCCGTTCGGGGAGTAGCTGCAGAAACCGCCTTCGGAGGTGGGAATCTCTTCGGCGGGACCACCGGCTGCGTTGACCTTGCAGAGCTGTCCGCGCAGGCCGCTGAAGTTGTGGGTCTTGCTGCGATAGACAATCTGTTTGCCGTCGGGTGTCCAGCACATGACGATGTTGTTCGGGCCCATGCGTTCGCCGATGAGGTCACGGCTCACGAGCGCCGAATAGGTCACGCGTACAGGCTCGCCGCCCGTCACGGGAATGGTGTACACTTCGGTATTGCCGTCGTACTGGCCTGTGAAGGCCACGGTCTTGCCGTCCGGCGAGATGCGCGGGAATACTTCGTAGCCTACGTGGGAGGTCAGCTTGACGGCCTGGCCGCCGTTGATGCCGACACGGTAGAGGTCGCCGGCGTAGCTGAAAACGATGTTGTCGCCGCCGACGGCGGGGAACCGGAGCAGGCGCGCCTCCTGGCGGTCTGCCGCAAAGGCCAGCAGCGGGAGCAGTGCCGCCAGCACGGTGAGGATTCTCTTCATACGGTTAGAGGATATTGAGTGTTTGTTCTTTGATTTTTTCGAGTTCGTCTTTCATCTTGACCACCCATTTCTGGATCTCCGCGTGGTTGGCTTTCGACCCGAGGGTATTGATCTCGCGGCCCATCTCCTGGGCGATGAACCCCAGCTTGCGGCCCGGGAGCGGCTCTTCCGCCACGGTCTCGCGGAAATAGCGGCAGTGCTGGCGCAGCCGCACCTTCTCCTCGTTGATGTCGAGTTTCTCGAGCCAGAAGATCATCTCCTGTTCGAGGCGGTTGGCGTCGGGCTGGGTTGCGATCTCGCGGAGCCGGGCCTCGATGCGCTCCCGGATGGCCGGGACGCGTTCGCGCTCGTAGCGCTCCACTTCGGGGATGTACGATTCGATCTTGTCGACCTGCCCGAGGACGTCGCGTTCCAGACTGACGCCCTCCTTCTTCCGGAAGGCATCCAGGTCGGCGACGGCTTCGCGGATGGCGGCATAGAGCGTCTCCCATTCCGCATCCGAGATTTCCGTGCTGCGTGTTTCCAGTACGTCGGGCAGCCGCAGGATCGCCTGCAGCATGGTATCCGGATCACAGCAAGCCAGCGTCGTATTCTTGACTGCTTCGTTGAGTTGGTCGTAGTAGGCGAGGAGCGTCGGTCGGCTGATCTGCTTAGCCGCGGAGCCTTCCGCCCGTTCGACCGTGATGAACAAGTCGATGTTGCCGCGGTTTAGCCGGTCGGTGAGGTATTTGCGGACCTCGACTTCGTGTTCGCGGGGGATGAGTTGGGTTTTGAAGGTGATGTCGGCATTCTTTCCGTTGACAGACCGGATTTCCACCAGGTATTTGTCGGGGCCCAGCAGGCATTGCGCCTTGCCGTAGCCAGTCATGGATTTCAGCATGGGATGGTTCGGTTTTAAGCAATAAAGATAGTGAATTTTTAATATATTTGTGGCTTGAAACACCTTGAAGTATGGAAGAAGAGAAGAAAAACAACTTCCTCGAAGAGATCATCGAGGCAGACCTCGCAGCCGGCAAGTTCGACACCATCATCACCCGTTTCCCGCCGGAGCCCAATGGCTATCTCCACCTGGGCCACGCCAAAAGCCTGTGCATCAACTTCGGACTCGCCCTCAAATATGGCGGCAAGACGAATCTCCGTTACGACGACACCAATCCCACCAAGGAAGACGTGGAGTATGTCGATGCCATCAAGGAGGACATCAAGTGGCTTGGCTTCCAGTGGGCAGAGGAACGCTATGCTTCCGACTACTTCGACCAGCTTTATGCGTGGGCAGAACAACTCATCGAGCGCGGCCTGGCCTATGTCGATGACCAGACGCTCGAAGAGATGCGTGCCAACCGCGGCACCGTCGAAACCCCCGGTACCGACAGCCCCTGGCGCAACCGCTCCGTCGAGGAGAATCTCCGCCTCTTCCGTGAGATGAAGGCCGGCAAGTATCCCGACGGCGCCAAAGTGCTCCGTGCCAAGATCGACATGGCCCATCCCAACATGATGTTCCGTGACCCGATCCTCTACCGCATCAAGCACGCGCATCATCACCGCACCGGCGACAAGTGGTGCATCTACCCGATGTACGACTACACCCACGGCCAGTGCGACTCCATCGAGCATATCACGCACTCCATCTGCACGCTGGAGTTTGACATCCACCGCCCCCTCTACGACTGGTTCATCGAGACGCTGGGCATCTACCCGTCCCATCAGTATGAATTCGCCCGGCTCAACCTCACCTATACCCTGATGAGCAAGCGCAAACTGCTGGAACTAGTGGAGAAAGGCTTTGTGTCGGGCTGGGATGACCCGCGCATGCCGACCCTCTGCGGTGTCCGCCGCCGCGGCTATACCCCTGAAGCCCTGAAGATGTTCTGCGACAAGATCGGAGTCTCGAAGCGCGACCAGCTGATGGACATCGGCCTGCTCGAATGGTGTGTCCGTCAGGATCTCAACGAACGCAGCAACCGCTATATGGTGGTTTCCGACGATCCGATCAAGGTGACTCTCACCAACTGGGAGCCAGGCAAGGTGGAGTGGTTCGAAGCGCCGCTCAATCCCGCCGCCCCCGACGGTCCCAAGCGCCGTGTCCCCTTCACGGGCGAACTGCTTATCGACCGTGCCGACTTCATGGAAGACGCGCCCAAGAAATACTTCCGGCTCCGGCCAGGCGGCGAAGTGCGTCTGAAATACACCTACATCATCAAGTGCGAGGAAGTTATCAAAGACGCCTCCGGCAAAGTGGTGGAACTCCGCTGCACCTACGATCCTTCTACGCATCCGGCATCCGGACAATGGCGTTCGGTCAAGGGTACCATCCACTGGGTTTCGACCGCTTTCGCCAAGGAGATCGAGTGCCGCATCTACGACCGGCTCTTCACGCTGGCCGACATGTCGCAGGTTCCTTGCGACAAGGACTACAAGGATTTCCTTAATCCGGAAAGCTTGATTGTCCGTACCGGCTGGGCCGAACCGGCGCTCCTCGACGATCCAGGCGACCTGGCCGTCCAGTTCGAACGCGTCGGCTACTTTAAGAAAGATCCTGACTCCACCCCCGAAAAGCTGGTCATGAACAAGACGACCCAGCTGAAGGACTCCTTCAAGCTGTAGCGGGTGTCTATTTTGCCGATTTGAATCGACTTATAAGAAATCGTGTGCGTGATTCACGCACACGATTTTTCGTAAAAGCAGCAGGTCGACGGCTTGGACGCCACGCCCCAATGTCAATCATCGCCAATCGCTTCAGTCCAGTCCACTCCACTCCAACTCACTCTAGTCCAGTCCACTCTGGCATCATTTTCTTCTACTAAATCTCCTCACCTATCTGGTGAGTGAATCGGCCGTCTCCGCACACGGCGGCCTTTTTTCACGCCCTTCGGTGAGTGAATCGGCCGTCTCCGCACACGGCGGCCTTTTTTCACGCCCTTCGGTGAGTGAATCGGCCGTCTCCGCACACGGCGGCCCTTTTTTATGCCCTTCGGTGAGCGAATCGGCCGTCTCCGCTCACGGCGGCCTTTTTTCACGCCATTCGGTGAGTGAATCGGCCCCCTCCGCTCACGGCGGCCTTTTTTCACGCCCTTCGGTGAGCGAATCGGCCGTCTCCGCTCACGGCGGCCTTCAGAAGCAGCTGTCGGTGAGCAAAGGAGGCCTTTCTGCTTGCCGCGGTTATTCTTGGGGAGGGAAGAGCTGTTGGATGATTTCTTTGGGAAGCCCCAGGACGCGGCGGATTTGGTTGGGAGTAGCGTGGTAGTCGGAACGGAGGGTGCGGGCGACGACAATTTTGGCTTCGGAGGGGAGCAGGGACGGTTGCTTGACTTTATGGTCGCGCCAGGCCAGCATCTTGGCTACGGGATAGATCTCCTCGTCAGTCAGAAGGATGGCGTCGCCGAGCCTTTTCGCTTCTTCGCTGTAGGCTTCATAGTTGCGGGTGAGCAGATAAAAATACTGATGCGCATCCCGGAACAATCTTTCTCCGTCTTGATAACGCGCGTAGCTGTCGGGAAGGATCATGCCGTTCCCGTAGCGATAACCGGCTGGCATATCCAGGGTGCGACGATGACATAGAAATCGTTTGATTTTGAACGGGACGGCTTTATAAGGTGTCCCTTGATCGGCGTGAATGGAATGATTGAAGTAGCAGGAACCGCTGCCCCAGGGATAGGAGAAAGGAGTATGGTACGGATTGACGAGATAGCCGTTCCTGTTAATATAGACGATTTCGTTGCGTATCATGTCGAGCGTAGTGATCTCTATCGGATTGTCGCATCGGAATTGGCTGAGGTTCAGGAATCGTCCTCGGCGGCTATTATATTTTTCCAGACGGTAGGTAAAGCGTTCCAAATAGTCGGTGCACTGGGATTTGGTTCCTCCGCCCAGTGTATGGATATGATTGCCCATGATCTGGTCGGTGAAGATGGCCAGTCCGCTTTCGGCGGCGCTGATCGCACTGTTCGAGACGGCGAACTGGAAATCTTCATCTTCGACAAAAAGGGTCTCCGTGAGGTTCCCCGGGGTACTGATGTGCCAGAGTTGGCCATAGCGATTGACGATGTCGTGGAAATGCCATTCACACTGTCTCTCTTTCTCTCCAAAAGTTAGGGGGCGGTCATTCATCACAGGGTCCATCGCTTCTTGTCTTTGCTCCGGCAAAGATACAATGGTCTTTTCGAGGAAACCCGACAAAAAAGCAATTTTTCCTGGTGGGATAAAAAACGTAGCCCTATCGGGCGTTGTACTGCTGGTCACGCAACCAGGGCGTAAAACCGGCAGAGATAATGGCGGCGCGCAGGTTGCGGGCCCCGGCCGGGTCGGCGAGCGAACTGTGCGCCCCAGCCGGGTCGGCGAGCGATCCTTTCCCGGTGGTGTGTGCCCCAGCGTCTGGATTGTCCTCGGGGCACCCGGCCCCGTAGTCATTCCCGCGAAGCCCCTCATCTTGCCCGCGAAACCCCTCATCTTGCCCGGGAAGCCCGTCATGCCCGGTTTGGCCGGGCATCTCGTCAAGGGTGTGACGGGAGCCGGCGGAGGAAACTACGTTCTCTTCGATCATGATGGAGCCCATGTCGTCGGCGCCGGCGGAGAGGGCGCGGAGGCCGGTCGGGAGGCCGACGGTGAGCCAGGAGGCCTGGATGTGATCGACGTTGTCGAGGACGAGGCGTGCGATGGCGATGGTGCGGAGGAACTCTTCGTCCGGGAGCCAGCGGCGGGGTTCGCCGGGGAGGGAGATGCCTTCCGGCAGACGGCCTTCTGCGGCCATGCGTGCCAGCGCCGTGCCGGTGAGTTGCATGGGCCAGCAGATGAAGGCGCGGAAGCCGGGTGCGCCCGCAGGACGATCGTCCTGCAGCGCCCGTAGCGCCAACAAGTGGTCGATGCGTTCTGCCAGTGTCTCGATGTGGCCATAGACCATCGTTGCCGTGGTGCTCATCCCCAGGGCGTGCGCCTCACGCATCACGTCAAGCCACTGTTGGGCAGAGGGTTTCGCCGGCGACAGGAAACGGCGGACCCGGTCTGCGAGAATCTCGGCGCCGGCACCTGGGAGCGTGTCGAGACCTGCATCGCGCAGGCGGACGAGCACCTCCCGGTACGTCATCCGCGAAAGCCGTGCGATATGTGCGATCTCCGGCGGCCCGAGCGCATTGAGTTTCAGGTCTGGATCGACTTCCTTGAGCCTGCGGAAAAGCGTCTCGTAGAAATCGATGCCGTAGCGCGGGTGCAGGCCGCCTTGCAGGAGCAGTTGGTCGCCTCCCAGCGCGCGCAGTTCGGCGATTTTCGGGAGATAGTCTTCGAACGTCAGCGTATACGCCTTCTCCGGCTCATCCGGCCTGCAGTGGAAATTGCAGAACTTGCATCCAGACAGGCACACATTGGTATAATTGACGTTCCGGTCGATCTGATAGCTGACCCGTCGTCCCGGCACATGTGCGAACCGCGCCTTCTGCGCCCGCTCGCAGAGTTCCCCGAGCGGTGCGTTGCTATAGAGCGACAATGCCTCGTCTTTATCCAGCCGTTTCATCAAGATGCTAATATCGTCAAAAAAACGGGGATTCCCAAGAATCCTGTGTGCAAAAGCCATCTATTCGCGCACCGACAGTTCCTCAAGGAGGCCTCGGTGAGCAGAGAGGCCTGTTTCGCACACCGACGATGGAAAAAGAACGACGCGGTGAGTGGGGACGGTCGATTCGCTCACCGAAGGGCGTGGAAGATGACCGCGGTGAGCAGAGGAGGTCGTTTTGCTCACGACCGGGAGGAGGCTGGGCGAAGGCTGGGCTGAAGCGATGCGGAGGCGATGCGAGAATGAATCGAGGATAGGAAAAGAGAGGCGAAGGCGAGGCCCGGGC
>JAEEOM010000186.1 GCA_016284265.1 Bacteroidales bacterium
CAAACGGCGATCCTGTGATCAGTTATTCCGCCTGGATCCGTTCCTGCAATCCGATTCCGCTCAAAGTGACGGAAGTCCAGGTTGTCCGGGAAGATCTTGATATCAATGTCGGCATGCCCTTCACCTCCGTCCGGGTGGCTTATCGGCTGAAGAACAATTCCAAGAAGCCCATCCACGTGGACTACGGTTTCCCGGTGGATTTCGGCGGTACGGCGAAAGGGGATTATGGGTTTGAGGGCGATGATATGACCGAAGACCTCCACGAAGTGGGTGTGGCCGACCGTGCCGTCCGGAGCATCAAGTTCCAACTCGACGGTGCGGAGCTCCCTTGGACCCGCTCCGACGAAGTGGTCAAGACCGGCGAGGTCTATGAAGACGAAGATACGGGCGAGCAGGTCGAAATCACCCGTTACCGCCTCTGGACCTACACGGTCCTCGACATCCCCGCCGGCGAGACCGTAGTGCTGCAGGTCGATTATGAAGTACTCTGCAACTGGATGACCCCGCTGGGCGCGCTGCATCAGTCGCCGCTGTCGCGCTATTACCCGAGATCCGGAGATTTCACTTACGATTTCTCCCCCGCGCAGCACTGGGGCAACGGTAAGGCTGACACTTTCAGCTGCACCCTTCACTGCGACGGGCTTCCCAAGGGCTTCTATCACAAAAACGACGATTCAGAATCGCCGATGCTCAACACCGAGGCGCCGTTCGTCCGTTTCAACAAGACGACCTGGACCTGCAATGCCGCGAACTTCGATTTCCAGAAGGCCGATGAGATGAACCTCCTTTTCTGGGAGGATACCTGGTCGGATCCGAAGGTGCCCTATACGCCGTGGGGTAATCCCCTCGTCGATTGTGCCGTTCCGGCCGCAGCTTATACCGTGAAGGTTTCCGGCGCCCAGGCCAACTATCCCGCAAGCAACATGACCGACGGCAATCTGGCCACGGCTTGGGTTGCTCCCGGCAGCGGCGTCGGCGCCACCATCGACATCGACTTCCCGAAGCCCCGCCGTGTCTCCGACATCGGCTTCTATAACGGCTACCACAAGTCTGCCGCTCTTTGGGCTGCCAACAGCCGCGTCAAGAGCCTGCGCCTCGAGATTACCCGCGCCGACGGCTATCGCGACGAACCGGTCGAAGTCAACGTTTCTGACTGGGATTCGGTCTTCTATGTGCTGAAAGATGAGCCCATCGCCCGCTTCAACGACATCTCCCTGCTCGCGGTCACCAACCTGTCGCGCCAGCTCTACGGCCGCGAAACCGGTGTGGATCCCGACGGAATCATCCTCTACGACAAAGTCCCCTTTGCCTCCGAGTACATCTCCCACATCAAGATCACCGTCCTCGCCACCACGCCCGGCACCAAGTACCAAGACCTCTGCATTTCCGACCTGGTGGTCCTCGACGGCTTCAGCGACTGATTCCCAGGGTTCAAAAAGAAAGAGGCCAGCGTTGCAAAGCGCTGGCCTCTTTCCATGTGGGATACTGCGATTAACCGAGGAAGCCCAGGAGCATACCAGCGGCGACGGCGGAGCCGATGACACCGGCCACGTTCGGGCCCATGGCATGCATCAGAAGGTAGTTCTTCGGGTCGTATTCCAGACCGACGTTGTTCGACACGCGGGCGGCGTCAGGCACAGCCGATACGCCGGAGTTGCCGATGAGCGGGTTGATCTTGTTGCCTTCCTTGAGGAAGAGGTTGAAGAACTTCACGAAGAGCACGCCGGCGAAGGTGGCGATCACGAACGACAGGGCGCCGATGATGAAGATCTTCACGGACTCCCAGCGGAGGAACTGGCTGGCCTGCGTGGAGGCACCGACGGTGACACCGATCAGGATGGTGACGATGTCCACCAGCGGGCCGCTGGCCGTGTTGGCCAGACGCTTGGTCACGCCGCTTTCCTTCAGCAGGTTGCCGAAGAACAGCATACCGAGCAGCGGAATACCCGAGGGCACGATGAAGGCCGTGAGCAGGAAGCCGATGATCGGGAAGAGTTTCTTCTCGGTCGGGGAGACCGGACGCGGCGGTTTCATGCGGATGAGGCGCTCCTTCTTGGTGGTGAGCAGGCGCATGATCGGCGGCTGGATCACCGGCACGAGGGCCATGTAGGAGTAAGCGGAGACCGCAATGGCACCCATCAGGGTCGGAGCCAGACGGGACGACAGGAAGATGGCCGTCGGGCCGTCCGCACCGCCGATGATACCGATGGCACCGGCCTGCGCGGCGTCAAAGCCGAGGGCCAGCGAGATGGCGTAGGCACCGAAGATACCGAACTGTGCGGCGGCGCCGATCAGCAGCAGCTTCGGATTCGCGATCAGGGAGGAGAAGTCTGTCATGGCCCCGATGCCCAGGAAGATCAGCGGCGGATAGAAACCGCGCTGCACGCCCTGGTACAGGATGTTGAGCACTGACCCCTCCTCGTACACGCCGACATTCAGGCCGGCGAAGAGGGGGATGTTGCCGATCAGGATACCGAATCCGATCGGAACCAGCAGCATGGGCTCCCACTCATACTTGATCGCCATGAAGATGAATGCACATCCGATGATGATCATGATGAGGTAGCCCCACTCGAAGTTCG
>JAEEOM010000187.1 GCA_016284265.1 Bacteroidales bacterium
GGAACTCGGCGTCCTTGTAGTCGACATATTTGATGCCTGCCTTCTTGAAACGGCAGTACTTCTTCTTCTTGACCTCGACATTGACGGGGTTCAGATAGCGGATGTCATCGTTCTGTGCCATAGTCGTATCTCCTTATTCGTTAGCGGGAGCCTCGGCGGGAGCTTCGGCAGCCGGAGCCTCACCATTGCGTTTCGCACGACGGCGTTCGGCATAGGCGATGGCGTGTTTGTCCATCAATACAGTCTGGAAGCGGAGAATGCGCTCGTCACGCTTGAACTGCGTTTCAAATCTGGCAATGAACTCCGGTTCAGCCTGAAATTCAATCAGGGTGTAGAAGCCGGTAGTTTTCTTCTGGATGGGGTAGGCCAGTTTCTTCAGACCCCAGTCCTCCTGGCACACGATCTTGCCACCGGCCTCGGTGATCAAGCCCGCGTACTTGGCAACCGCTTCCTTCATCTGGACATCAGACAAAACGGGAGTTGCAATGAAAACGGTTTCGTACTGTTTAAACATAGTAGGATAAAAAATTAATAAAGCCCTTCGGGATTTTCCCAAAGGGCTGCAAATGTATGGATTATTTTTTTATCCACCAAATTTTTAAGGGACAGAGCCCCAGTAACACTATTTCTTAGGAGCGTCTTCGACGACGGCCTGGATGAAGGTCCACCATTTCTCGACCGACGGGATGAAGCAGCGCTCGTCCGGGGAGTGGGGCGACTTGAGGGTCGGGCCGCAGGAGATCATGTCCCACTGCGGATAGGCGCCCGCGAGGATGCCGCACTCGAGGCCGGCGTGGATGGCCATCACGGCCGGCTCCTTGCCGAAGAGTTTCTTGTACTGCTCCTTCATGGTCTTGAGGATGGGCGACTTCATGTTCGGGACCCAGCCGGAGTAGCCGCCGTCAAAGAACACTTTGGCGCCGGCCAGTTCGAAGGCGCAGCGGACGGATTCGGCGAGGTCTTCCTTCAGGGAGTCCGTGGAGCCGCGCAGCAGCGTGTTGACGGTAATCACGCCCTTGTCGGTCTTGACGATGGCCAGGTTGTTGGAGGTCTCCACAAGATCTTTCACCTCAAGGCTCATGCGGTCGACGGCGTTCGGGCAGGCATAGAGGGCCTTCAGCAGTTTGAGGCCGGTGGTGCCGGCGATGATCTTCGAAGCCTTGGCGGGCGCGATGGTGATCGAGACGTTCGGGTCGATGGCGGCGAGTTCCGACTTGACGGTGGAAAGGGTGGAGCCGACCAGCTTGAGGGCGGAGTTCTCGGCTTCGGCCGGGAGGGCGATGATGGCTTCGGCTTCGCGAGGGATGGCGTTGCGCATGTTGCCGCCGTTGAAGCTTACGAGTTTGCCTTTGAGATGGCGGACCATCGGGAGCAGCACGCGGGCCATCACCTTGTTGGCGTTGCCGCGGCCTTCGTTGATCTCCATGCCGGAGTGTCCGCCGCGGAGGCCGGTGACGATCACCTGGAAAGCCGTGTAGCCTTTCGGCATGGGGGCTTCTTTGTATTTGAACGTGACGTTGGCGTCGAGGCCGCCGGCGCAACCCACATAGAGTTCGCCTTCCGTCTCGGAGTCGAGGTTGAGCAGGATGTCTCCCTGGAGGACGCCGGGCTTCAGGGCCTTGGCACCGACCATGCGGGTCTCTTCATCGACAGTGAACAGCGCTTCGAGCGGACCGTGCTTCAGGGTCGGTGACTCAAGTACCGACATGGCGGCGGCCACGCCGAGGCCGTCATCGGCGCCGAGGGTGGTGCCGCAGGCGTACACCCAGTCGCCGTCGTCCTGATGGACGATGCGGGTTTCGATCGGATCTTTGGTAAAGTCGTGTTTCTTGTCGTTGTTTTTCTGGGGGACCATGTCCATGTGTGCCTGGAGCACGATGCCTTTGCGGTCCTCCATGCCCGGCGTGGCGGGCTTGCGGATGATGACGTTGCCGCACTCATCCTGGAAGGCTTCCATGCCGCGATCCTTCGCCCACTGGACGAGGAACTTGGCTACTTTCTGGGTATGTCCCGAGGGACGGGGAATCTGGGTGAGCGAATAGAAGTTGTTCCACACGCTCTTGGGTTCTAGTTGACGGATAGGCATAGTTGTGTGTGATTGATTATGTATTTATCGGTTTAGCAGGAGATTGAGGGGGAGGCTGGCGTCTTCGCCGAGCTGATAGACGGGGATCCGGCTCTCGAGCAGGAGCTTTCCGTCCTGGACCAGCCGCAGACGGGTGACGGCGGGGATGCGGTAGCGGACCGCGACGCTTTCCTTGCCGCGCTCAGCGACCATTTCGGGGGCGGCGAGCGGTTCGACCTGCAACTCGGCGGTCACGGCCCGGCCCTCATTGGCCGAGGCGGGCAGCAGTCCTTCCTTGTCGGAGATGCGGAAAGCGGTGTAGCGCTGGTCTTTGCTCTCTTTCTCCGGTGTGAGGTCGAAACTCTTCTCGACGGTCGAGATATCGCTGATGCCGTAGAAGAGGCTGAGGTAGCGTTCTTCGAGGCGGGTGATCTCATCGATGGCGGCCTGAAGCGCCTCGCCGCTGAAAGTGGCATCGGTGTCGCCGGTGGCGATCTGCTGCCGTTTTTCGCGGAGGCTGAAGATCACGGCTGCGGCATCCGCGGCCTTTCGGTCGGCCGATTTCTCGACCACGTTGTCCTGGGTCACGGGCACGCGCTCATAGCCTTCGTCCGTCCGGACAGCTTTGTAGAGCGTGGTCGTTTCACTGCCCAGATTGCCCAGCGGGTCGATGCCTTCAAAACGCTCGGCGCCGGCCTGGGGCGCAAAACGCCAGGCAGCGGGCTGGCCGGTGTAGTTGTCGGCCATGGCGACGAGGCCCTGGGTGCAGAGCTGCAGGAAACCGGTAGATGCCTTTTCGGGAATCGTGACCGCATAGCGGGCTTTCGGATCCGCTTCCACGTATGGGGTCACCTTGATCTGTCGGAGGGTATAGGTAGTGCCGCTCTGCGTGCGTGCGGCCACGCCAAGATACTTCTGGGCATAGGCGGCATACGGGCCGGCGGTGAAGGCTTCGCGCTGCGCTTCGACCTGGATGCGGACCGTGGTTTTCGGGAGACTGTACACGACGGCGCCTGTCTGTGCAGAGAGGTTCTGGAAGCAGAACAGCCACAGCGACAGGGCAAAAAGGATTCTTTTCATCGGGATGAGCAATTATTCGGTAAAATTAATAAAAAAATGCCTATTTTTACATATCATGAAAAAGCTTCTGTTTATCGCCTTTTTACTGGCAGTCCTGCCGGGGCTGCTTTCCGCGAAGATTTTCCGCACAAAATATGCCGACCTGGTGAATCCGCTGGTCGGGACCGATTTCCACGGGCATACCTTTCCCGGTGCCGCCTATCCCTTCGGAATGATCCAACTCAGCCCTGACACGCGCGAGGACAACTGGGACGGTTGCAGCGGCTACCACTACAGTGATACGCTCATCAAGGGTTTCAGCCATACCCACCTGAGCGGAACCGGCTGCGCCGACCTGTGCGACATCCGGGTGATGCCGGTCGTGGATTTCGAAGGTCCCGTGAAGGAGGAGAACTATCAGTCGCCTTTCTCGCACCGGAATGAACAGGCCTCCGCCGGCTATTACCGCGTGCACCTCGACCGCTGGGACGTGGATGCCGAACTGACGGTCGGCCGTCGGGCCGGCTTGCATCGCTATACCTATCCCAAGGGCGCTGTGCCGCAGCTGGTCATCGACCTGGGTCCGCGCGACAAGGTGACTGGCTCCCAGATTGAGTTGGCAGGCGAATTCGCCGTGCAGGGCTTCCGCCGTTCCCAGGGTTGGGCCAACGACCAGATCGTCTATTTCTACATGGAGTTCTCACGCGCGCTGACCGATATCCGCATCACGAAAGATCCCACGGGCAACAAGGCCGTGCTGACGTTCGACCGCAACTCCGGCCAGTCCCGGGCACGCGAGCTCGTGGTGAAGGTGGGCATCTCGTCGGTCTCGGAAGCCAATGCCAAGGCGAACCTTTTCTCGGAAGGCGACTTGAAGAAGAACGGCATCTACGCATTCGACCTGCTGCGGGAGACGACCCGGCACGCCTGGGACGATTTCCTCTCGAAGATCGAGGTGGAAGGCGATCTCGAAACGATGCGGATCTTCTACACCGCACTTTACCATACAGCCCTTTCGCCGAGCCTCTATTCCGACAGCAACGGTGAGTACCGCGGCATGGACCACAAGGTCCACCGTGCCGAGGGCTTCGAGCGCTACCATATCTTCTCGCTCTGGGATACCTACCGGACCCTGCATCCGCTGTTCAACATCATCGAACGGGAGCGGACCGCAGACTTCATCAATTCGATGCTTTCCATCTACGATGAGGCAGGCAAGCTGCCCGTCTGGGAACTCAGCGGCAATGAGACCAACTGCATGATCGGCTACAGCGCCGCCCCGATGATCGCCGACGCCGTGGCCAAAGGCATCACCGGCTTTGACCTGAAGAAGGCCGTGAAAGCCCTGGTAGCCAGTTCCACCCGCCCTGAATTCGGTATCGACGTGTTGCGCGAGAACGGCCTGGTCCTGGCCGACAAGATGCATGAATCCGTGTCCCGGACCCTGGAATACGCCCTCGACGACTGGTGCATCGCCCGCGTCGCCCGGGCCGCGGGCGACCGGACCACCGAAGCCGAATACCTCCGGCGCGCGCAATACTGGCGCAACGTCTATGATCCCGCAACAGGCTTCATGCGTCCCCGCGTGAACGGCATCTGGCTCGAGCCGTTCGACCCGACCGAGGCCAACATCCACTTTACCGAAGCCAACTCGTGGCAGTATTCCTTCCATGTGCAGCACGACGTCAACGGACTGATTGAAGCCAGCGGAGGCGATGAGTCCATGGAGGAATGGCTCGACGAGCTCTTCACTTCCTCGAGCAATACCCAGGGATGGAACGTGGCCGACATGACCGGCATGGTCGGCCAGTACGCCCAGGGCAACGAACCGAGCCACCACATTGCCTACCTCTACAGCTACGTCGGCGTGCCCTGGAAGACCCAGCGTACCGTCCGCAAGATCATGGAAGAACTCTTCACGGCCCAGCCCGACGGCCTCTGCGGCAACGAGGACTGCGGCCAAATGTCGGCCTGGTACGTGATGAGTGCCCTCGGCTTCTATCCAGTCACACCGGGCAGCGATGTGTTCGTCTTCGGCTCCCCGATGTTCCGCAACGTCATCATCCACCAGGAGAACGGCAAAGACTTTACGCTCCGGGCGCCGCGGACCAGCAGCACCAACCGCTATATCAACCACGTCATGCGTGACGGAGTGCCTTATACCAAGTCCTACCTGCACTATGCCGATATCGAGCGGGGCCGCACCTTCATTTTCGGCATGGATGACAAGCCGAATCCGCGCTTTGGCTATAAACCGGAAGACCGGCCTGTCGCCGTTGTGGAGAAGACCATCGTGGAGAACCCCTGGTTCGTGGTTCCTTCTCCCGCTTTTTCCGCTTTTACCAAGGTCGAAATCGGCGCGGCCGACAAGAGCTACGCGATCTGGTACCAGATCGTGCCCGAAGGCGGCTCGCCGGGCGGAGACTATGAGCGCTACGAGCGTCCCTTCACAGTGAGCCGCAACAGTACGATCTACGCCTATTGCACCGACAAAGCCGGAAACCGCAGCTTTACGACGCAGACTACGCTCCGGCGCATCGAGAACAGCTACAAGGTGACACTGACCTATCCCTATAACCGGCTCTATGGCGCCGGCGGCAACCTGGCTATCGTCGATGGCATCCGGGGAACCACCAACTTCCGGGTCGGTGGCTGGCAAGGCTATCAGGATACGGACTTCGAGGCTGTGATCGACTTGGGCCGTACCAAACGGCTGACAAAACTCAGCGCCGGCTTCCTGCAGGACAGCCGTCCCTGGATCATCCTGCCCGAATGGGTGGAGTTTTACACGTCGACCGATGGGAAGAAGTACACCCGACAGGGCCATCTTACGCATTCGGTCGATCCCAGGGACGAAACACCCCAGATCCATGAGTTTACGCAACCGGTGTCCGTCGATGCCCGCTATGTCAAGGTCGTCGCCAAGAATTTCGGCTCTCTGCCCGACTGGCACGTTGGCGCCGGCGGCCGCTCCCATCTCTTTATTGACGAAGTAACCATCTTATAATTTTGCGCTGTAATGTATACGATAGATAATCAGAAAGTTACGATTATTGATCCCCGTCGTTTCCGGGGAACTTTCTGGGTGCTGTGGCTGGCCATCGGGTTCATCCTGCTGTTGACGGCCTGCGGCAGCGAGCCACGGGGCGAGGCCGACAAGTATGTCAACTTCCTGTATGCCAATATGCCGCATCCTGATATGGCGGCACAGCCGTTGGCCTATTGGCAGGCAAACGTTGAGAAGACCCTCGAAGTCCGTGACCGTATGGGCTGGAACATTCCCGAACGGGAGTTCAAGCATTTCGTGCTGCCGTTGCGGGTGAACAATGAGCCGCTCGACGATTTCCGGACGCTGTATGCCGACACACTCTGCGCCCGCGTGGCGGGCATGACGCTGGAGCAGGCAGCGCTGGAGATCAACCACTGGTGCCATGAGATGGCCACCTACCAGCCTTCCGACGGCCGTACGTCATCGCCGCTGCAGACCATACAGCGTGGCATCGGACGCTGCGGCGAGGAATCCACGCTGGCTGTGGCTGCCCTGCGTGCCGCGGGCATTCCCGCCCGGCAGGTCTACACGCCGCGCTGGGCCCACACCGACGACAACCACGCCTGGGTGGAAGTCTTCGTCGACGGCAAATGGCAGTTCATGGGAGCTTGCGAGCCGGAGCCCCGGCTCAACATGGCCTGGTTCACGGCGCCGGTCTCCCGGGCCCTGATCCTGCATACGAAGGTCTTCGGCGACTATCATGGTGACGAGGATGTCATCGAGCGGACGCCCTGTTATACGGAAATCAACGTCATCCGGGGCTACGTCCCGGCGCGACGCAGTGTCGTGACGGTGGTGGACGAGGCGGGTAAGCCGGTAAAGGACGCTCGCGTGGAGTTCAAGATCTACAACTATGGGGAATATTATACCGTAGCCACTTACCAGACAGATAAGAAAGGCCAGGCGGCCCTTGATATGGGCTGTGGCGATATGGTAGCCTGGGCCTCGAAAGGCGACCGCTTCGGCCTGGCCGTGATCGATGGCGAGGCAGTGTCCGTGGCGTTGGATCACCGGGTCGGTGAGCGGTTCGCGCTGGACCTGAACATCGTTCCACCGGTTGAAAATCCGCTTCCGTCCGGGGCTTCTCCTGAAGAAGTGGCCCGCAATGCGGAGCGCTTCAAGCAGGAAGACATCATCCGGGAGACCAGGCCGAAAGGAAACAAGGCGGTGATCGATGCCTTCCTGGCGTCGCACGACGATGCCAATGCGCACGCCCTGCTTCGCTCGCTCTCGTTCAAGGACCTGGGTGACGTGACTGCCGACGTGCTGGAGGATGCCTATGCCCACATTGACGGCACGTTCAATCCGTTGCGCGATTGTCCGCGCGTGGAGCTCGAACCGCTCAAGCCCTATTTCGCCGAGCTGGGTGCCGGCCTGAAGCTTTCCTCCCGCGAGGAGGTAGCCGACTGGGTGGAAAAGAATATCGAATTGGATACGGAGCGTAACCCGCAGGGACTGAACATGGCGCCCATCGACGTGTGGACCAGCCGGAAGGCCGATGCCCACAACCGCGACATCTTCTATGTGGCGCTTTGCCGGGCCATGGGACTGGAGGCAGAGCTCAATGCACTGACGGGCGGTGCCCAGCTGGAGGCTAAGCCGCAAGGTAAACTGACGGTGTCGTTCGACGGCTCCGGCGATCCGGAGTATTACCATCATTTCACGGTGGCGCACATCGAAGAGGGAACTGCCAAGCTGTTGACAGTCGATGAGGATTCCTACCACAACGACTGGAAAAAGGTGTTCCCGCTTTCGCTCGATGCCGGATACTATATGCTGACCAGTGGTACACGCCTGGCCGACGGCAGCGTACTTTCGCATGCGGAGTTTTTCCCGGTAGCGGCCGATACCGAAACGGCCGTTCCGTTGGTGATGCGCAGTGCCGAGGACAAAATTTCAGTGCTGGGCACGATGGATGCCGACCGCTTCCTGCCGCAGACCGGCCGCGGCTACTATCTGCTGGCCGTCCTGGGCGACCGTGACGAACCGACGAACCATTGTGTCCGCCAGTTGGGCGCGGTCATTCCCCAGTTGGAGGCATGGGGCAGGCCGCTGCTGATGGCCGGCCCGGCCGTAGGCCGTTCGCTGGCTTCCTCGACCGATGCCTCGCTCGGCCGCCTGTCCAAACTGATTCCGATCGAAGATCCGGACGGCTCCATCCTGGAGATGCTGACCACCGGCTGCAAGAGTACGTCGCGTCAGTTGCCGGTCGTGACGATCTGCGACAGCTTCGGCCGCATCGTTTATTTCTCCCAGGGGTACAACACCTCTTTGGCCGAGGACCTCAAGCGTGTCCTCCCGCAGTTATGAGTTTTTCCCTCGTGCCCGGTTTCGCGCAGCGCTATCCCAAAGACGACGAAGAGCATCCGTCGCCAATCCCCGATGATCGTCATTCCCGTCATTCCCGGCTTGACCGGGAATCTGCCCCCGACCGGACATCGCTCCTCTTCGAAACCTGCTGCACCACGCTCGAGCAAGCCCGCGCGGCGCAGTCCCGTGGTTCAAACCGCATTGAACTCTGCGTCGATCTTCCGATCGGCGGTGTGACTCCGCCTCACGACCTGATCCGGGAAGTTGTCGCGCAGCTCAGCATCCCTGTCAACGTGTTGATCCGCCCTTCCGTCATGCCCGGCTCCGACCGGGCATCCGGGTTCTCGGCGCGTGATTTCGTCTATGACGAGGCCCAGTTGCAGCGAATGATTGAAGACATCGGGTATTGCAGAGCAGTCGGTGCTGCCGGGGTCGTCATCGGAGCCCTGACGCCGGAGGGAGCCATCGACTTGCCGGCGATGCGGCGGCTGATTGCCACCGCCCGGGGCGGCACCGGCTCACGTCCGTTGACGGTCACCTTCCATCGCGCGTTCGACGTCTGCGCCGAGGATCCGTTTACTGCCCTCGATAAGATAATCGCTTTGGGCTGTAACCGCCTGCTGAGTTCCGGCCAAGCCCCGACGGCGTGGGACGGCCGCAATCTTCTGAACTTGCTCGTCCGCCGCGCCGGCCGCCGCCTCATCGTTATGCCAGGCAGCGGCGTCACCCCCGACAATCTCTCCGCATTGGCCGCCGCTACCCGTGCTTCCGAGTTCCACGGCACCCGGATCCCGTAACTATTCCACAAACTTCGTGATCATCCGGAACAGCCGGTCGAAGTTGCTGTCGCGGGTATTCTGGTAGGAATCTCGGGGCGTGTGGTAGTACTGGAGAATGGTGCCTTCCGTTTCGAAATAGATGCCGGGGACACCTTTCTGTGCGAAGGAGAAATGGTCGCTGTCATCGTTCATCTCCTCCATGACAAAGTCGAAGGGCGGGAATTTGCCGTCGGCATTGATCGCGCGGAACCGCTCCAGGCCGGCTTCACCGCCCGGAGTGATCTGCGTGGACAGATGGTCGGTGTCGTCGGCTACCATGTCGAGGTCGATCAGGTACTCCATCTTGTCGAGCGGAAGGCGGGGATTCTCGCAGTAGAAGAAGGAGCCTAGGAGGTTTTCCTCCTCAGCATCGACCAGAATGAACTGGATGCCGTGCTGCGGCCGGTGCTTGCTGAAATATTTGGCCAGCGTCACTACCATCGCGGAACCGGAACCGTTGTCGTTGGCGCCCGGGAACATGAAGTCGGCACCCATGTAACCCAGATGGTCGTAGTGGGCGATGAAGGTGTAGTAGGTATCGGCTTTCGGGTCGGTGCCGGGCAGCCAGGCCACGACATTGTGGGCGTCACGGGCAGGGAGCATCTCGGCATCGAGGTGCAGCTCGATCTCGCGGGCGTCATTGGGGAAAGAAGCGTTCACGAAAAGAACCGGCCGTTTGCTCTGGTAGTATGTGCGTGCCTTGAAATAGGGGAACTGGTCTTCCTGCCGGAGGATGATGCCGCCGATGTTGTCCAACTCGGTCAGCCAGGGTTTGTATTTGTCGAAGGGATCGGGCTGGACCGTCTCCAAGTAGTGCTGCCAGTCGATGACCACGAACTGGTCCTGGTAGATCCCGCTGTTGAGGTGCTCCATGAATCCTTCCCGCCGGTAGGCTTCCTCGTCGAGGTAGGTGACCTTGAAAAAGCCGTGGCAGGTGGGGGAGAACTCCTTGACCGTGAAGTCGAAGGTCGGGGCGTAAGCCACGCCGTCCACGGAGAGCGACATGGCTCCGCGCATCACGTTCATCGGGAACTGGAAGTGCTGGAGGTAGGGCAGGTACTTTTCCTTGCCTTCCACGACATTCCATCGTCCGGCATCCGCAGGTTCCACCAGACTCTTGAGATACGGGCGGACCGACTGGTCCTCGGGTCCGGCAGCCTCACAGGGCACGATGCCCTCGAACGACGAAAGCTGGTCGATGAGATACATGGCGGCGTGTACGTCTCCGTCGCCATAGACGCTGCGGCCATTGTAGCGTTCACTGGATATTTCTTCCAGTACGCTGTTGTAATACGCACGATAATCTGTGCAGCCGGCCAGAGTGAGGGCGCAGGCCATGACCATCCAAAAACGTTTCATGTCTGTAAAAAACTATTTGCCCAAGGCGGCGGCCACGCTCTTGTACATGGCTTCGCCGCGCAGGTTGTCGCGCTGGTGAATGGTGCCGTCGGGGGCGAAGAGGATCATGGACGGAATGCCCACGATGCCGTAGGAGTCGGTCGGGCCCTTGTCTTCGCCGACGAAGATCTGGTGCCATTTCATCTCCTTCTCTTTCATCCGTTCGGCGCTGTCGGTGTTGTCGCCGTCCCAGACAGCGATGCCGAGCACCATGAAGTCGTCGCCTTCAAAAGCTTCATAGACTTTCTGGATGTTGGGAATCTCGCCCATGCACGGACCGCACCAGGAGGCCCAGAAATCGGTGAGTACCCATTTCCCTTTGCCTACGTAGTCGGAGAGTTTGACATCTTTTCCTTCGGGGGTCTTGCCCGCGAAATCCACGAAAGGATTGCCCGGTGCAGTGGCGATTTCGGCTTCCTTGCAGGTCACGATGCGGGCGATGCTCTCGTCTTCACGGACGAACTTGCCGCATTTGTCCAGGATGGACTTCAACTCATCGAGCGGCAGGTCGTAGATGATGTTCTGCAATGCGTTCTTGGCGATGAAGTTGTTGGCATTCTTGCCGATGGCATCGAGGCTCAGGCTCTTGACTTTTTCCATCAGGTTGTCGTACAGGGCTTCAGCCTCCTCCTCGGCGTCGTCGGCCAGGGCGGCGGCTTTCTCACGATACTCATTGGAGTAGTTGCGGATCTGGTCGTTGAATTCGGTGAAAGCCTTGTTCAGCGGGGACCCGTCGATGGCGCAGTCGGCCTGCTTGGCGGCGAAAGTCACGTTGTACGTGCCTTTCTCGGGAATGAGGCTGTAGTTCCACGAGAAATCGCGGGGCGAACGGTTCGGAATCTGGGCGGTGATGCGGTACATCTTCTCAGGGCAGGCCGGGGCTTTGAGCTGGAACTTGCCGTTTACCACGGCGGCGGAGTCGAGGGCGTCCTGGCCGTCGAACAGATAGATGAGGGTACCTTCGGGATAGCTGTTCCCTTCGGCGATCGTTCCTTTCACAGTGAATGTGTCCTGACCGCAGGCTGCTGCAAGTGCCAGGACGACGAGGGAAAAGAATAGTTTTTTCATATGCGCAATAGAATTATATAATCAGTTTGAGATTCCCGGTCAGGCCGGGAATGAACGGTCCTTAGGCGAGGCTGCCGCCGACAATGTCCAGCAGTTCGCTCGTAATCGCTTGCTGGCGCCGCTTGTTGTATTCGAGGGTGAGCTGTTCGAGCAGTTCGTCGGCATTGTCGCTGGCCAGTTGCATCGCCACGGTGCGGGCGGCGTGTTCGGCGGCGCAGCTGTCCATCAGCACAGTGTAGACCTTGAGCAGCAGGACCTTCGGCAAAAGAGATTCGAGTACTTCTTTCTTGCCGGGCTCGACGATGAGATCTTCTTCGTCCCCGAAGGCCACGCCTTCCGGCAGGGTCAGCGGGAGATAGGTCTC
>JAEEOM010000188.1 GCA_016284265.1 Bacteroidales bacterium
TCGCAGGCCCAGTAGGCGTGGTCGCCGGGCGAAGCGGCGTAGACGAAATCGCGGAAGATGTCGTTGTCGAGGATGAACGACCATTCATACTCGTTGCCGGCCACGTCGATGTGGTCGCCGCTGCAGAGCACCAGGTCGGGCGAAAACATCTCTTTCATCATCTGGACCAACGGCAGCGTCACGGGATTCTCGCGATGCTGGAAATCTGTGAAGGCTACGAAACTCCAGGGACCTTTCTGCCCCGCCGTCTTGAACTGCCGGGCATCGGTTTCGGTTTTTCCGGCGACGATCTTGTAGATGTAGCGCGTGTCTGCCTCCAGCCCGGTGAGCGTGGCGTCGCAGACGTACCGCTCTTTCGTGTAGAAAGTCGATTCCGTAGCGGTGTTCTCAATGCCGACGGTGCTCCAGGTCCGGCAGACCGGTTTGACCTTTTTCGCCTTCCGGAACGCCACGTCGTCGGCTTTCGCCACCAGTACATAACTCTTGCTGCCGCTGCAGTGATAATTGACCGTGACGGCGGACGAGGCGTCCTCGCAGACTGTCGTGACGATGTGGTAGATATCTTCGGGTTCCGTCGGCTTGCAGGCGGTCGTGGCCGTCAAGGCCACGGACAAGCAAATCAGGGTTGCGTAGAACGTTCTCGGTTTCATGGCTTATTTCTTTTTGGCCCAGGTGTTGGCCAGGACGAGGGTGACGATGACGACGACGAGGATGAGGGTGGACCAGATGAAGTAGACGACCGGTTTCACGTGGTCGGTCAGGGCCCGGATCAGGTTGGGAAGCCACATTAGGGCGGCGACGAGGATCAGGCACCAGCTGATGACGCGGCGGAGACGGGTGACGTCATATTTGGCGCGCTCCTTTTCGCTGGCCGTATTGTAGCCGGCAATCAGTTTGTCGCCTTTGCCCACGCGGATGAGCAGGGCAATCAGCAGGAGGACAACGGTGACAACCGCATTGATGCTTACGCTGAGGATGGAGGAAATGGAAGCCATGGTTATGAAGATTTACGAAGAAGATACCAGAGAGACAGTGCGAGCCCAAGGACGACGGTGATCACAGAGGCTTCGGCGCCGAAACTGCCGCCGGTCAGGAGGTCGGGGCCGCTGACCGTTGCCTGCAGGAGTGCTTTCCCGGCGTCGCCCCCGGATACTTCGAAGCCGAAGATATTGCCTTGTACGAAGTTCCACGCCCAATGAATGCCGATGGGCAACCAGAGCGTCCCGCTATATTTATAAGCTGCGCCCAGGAGTAGCCCGGCCTCTATGGCAATAGCCAGCGACGACCACCAGGTAGCACCCGGCTGGCCGTAATGCATGAAACCGAAAAGCAGGGAAGAGACGACCAAGGCTGCCACGAATCCCCATTTTTCATCGATCCAGCGGAAAAGGACGCCGCGGAAAAGGATTTCTTCTCCGACGGCTACGTACAGGAACAAGAAAAAAGCCGTGACAAGCGGCAGCGGATCATCAGCGTGGACAGCTATGATCCGATAGAGGCCGAACAGCATCATGACCAGCGTGACCGCCAGCATGAAGACGGCACCGACAGCCAGCCCTTTGCCGGTGTCGACTGGGATTTTCCGCAACGGGATGTCTTTGGCCGGCTGTTTCTCAAACCAAGGCACAAAAACGGCGTATAGGGCGACCATCACAACCGACACGATGATCGAGACGAACCATTTGAGAAGGGCCGGTTGCACGGCGTCGGCCGCCAGCTGTGAGAAAGCATACATGAGCAAAGCGAGGATGAAGCTGGCAAGCAACAGCAGCACCCACTTCCAGACCGGCATTGTTTTGATGGACATAGGCGAAAGGATTTACCACTTGTCGTAGTGGATATTTTCGGGTTTCCACTTGTTCTTGGGAGCCGGGGTCTCGGCTGGATAGCCGACCGGAACGATGGCCAGCGGGGTCACGGTTTCGGGGATGCTGAGATAGTCCCGGATGCGGTTCACGGAGCGTTCGATCGGATAGCAGGAGAGCCAGACGGCCCCCAGATCCAGGGCCGTGGCGGCCAGCAGCAGATTCTCCGTGGCAGCGGAGCAGTCTTCGTACCAATAGGGATTCGGTACCGGGACGGGTTCGGCATTTTCATCGGCGTCCTTGGGCTTGCGCAAACGAGTAGTCTCCCCACAAACGATGATCACCGCACCAGCCGAGACGACCATCTTCTTGTGGACTTCCCCGCTGTAGAGGCCGGCTTTTACTTCATCGTCGGTGATGACGATGAAACGCCAGGGCTGTTCATTGGCCGCGGTCGGTGCCGCCATCGCGGCATCGAGCAAAGTGTTGATCTGCTCCTCGGAAAGCTTTTCTCCGGTAAAACTGCGGATACTGGTCCTGGCCTTGATCACTTCCAGCGCACTTTTCTGAGCGGGTTGCGCCTCCTTCCCGCACGCGGCGGCCAACACGAAAGCAACCACCAGCGCCCCTATGAGCATCTTCTTTTTCATAATACAAAGATAAAGAATAAAACTCCCTTTTGACATATCTTTGTTGTTGCAACATAAATGTTTGATAATGAGCTACTTAATTATTAGCTAAGAAAAACGAATCTAAGCTTCTCCGTATCGTATTGTTTTTCAGCGACTTGCATTCCTTGTGCCTTAAGTTTTTTGATTGTCGGAAATTTGCGATATTTGTCATTGTGGACGAAATTTGTCGTCGAAACCGAAAATACAACGAATATGTTTCCCCGTCATTCCCTTCTGCTCCTGCTGACTGTTTATCTGTCCCTGCCTTGTGTCACGGGCGCCCAGTCTCGGACCGATGAGCGTTTCGATCGTTTCGTCCGTCTTCTTTCTCCTGAAAAGGTATTCCTCCATACAGACCGGGAGGTGTATAATATCGGTGATACCATCTGGTTTCGCGGATACCTGGAGAACGTTGCCCCGCAGGCCGAATATGCGCCCTGCAATTATCTCTATGTGGAACTCTTCTCCGCGCAGTGGGAACGGACTTTCCAGCTTTCCCGCCAGGAGAAGACCCGGCTGCGTCAGCGGGTCAAGATCAAACGCGGAAGTGAC
>JAEEOM010000189.1 GCA_016284265.1 Bacteroidales bacterium
TGGATCCGCTGCGCTACTATCAGAGTCTGAATGTCTGGACCTGCTACCACTGGACTGGTTTCTGGCGATGGGTGTTCCATTCCCATTACTTCGACGTGCTGCTGGATGAATGTCGAAAAGTGTGGCCCTACGGCAAAGGAAAAGCCGTACGCGATGGATACAAAGATGTCTATACTCATAAATTGGAATCCATCGCCGGCGCCGATATCCACTTCTGGTACGGGACCAAAGAGGCCTTCGTCGCCAAGCCGCAGGCCAGGCATCTGTGCGCCCTCCACCCCGATACCCACGTTGCGGTATTCCCCGGAATGAATCACGGCCAGTTCCTGATCGACCATCCGGAAGAGGTGGCGAAGAGGATGATTGCCTTTGTGAATGACATATAGTTGCGCGGTATGGGAAAGAATCATCTCTTTGTTCAAGCTGTTTGCAAGTTTCTGCTGGGGGTCGTGATCGTCGGCCTGCTGCTTTTCCTGTCGTCTGGGTCCTTGTATTATTGGCAGGGCTGGCTGCTGATGGGGATTCTTTTTATCCCGATGTTTTGCGCCGGGTTCGTGATGATGGCGAAGAATCCCGAACTGCTTCGTAAGCGGCTGAATGCCAGGGAGGGGGAGAAGGATCAGAAGACGGTTGTGAAACTCAGCGGCCTACTGTTTATAGCCGCTTTCGTCGTGGCCGGTCTCAACTGGCGTTTTGGCTGGTGCGTGCTGCCGAACTGGGCCGTATGGGTTGCTGCGGGCCTGTTCTTGGCCTGCTATCTCCTCTATGCCGAGGTATTGCGGGAGAACACTTACCTATCCAGGATCATCGAGGTCCAGGAGAATCAGAAGGTGATTGATACGGGGCTTTATGGCATCGTCCGGCATCCGATGTATATGGCTACGACAGTCCTGTTCCTGGCCATGCCGCTGGTGCTTGCTTCGCCCTTTTCTTTTCTCATTATGCTGCTTTACCTTCCGCTGATCGCCAAGCGGATAAAAAATGAGGAAAAGGTCCTGGAAGAAGGGCTTGAAGGTTACAAGGAATATAAGCAGAAGGTGAAGTACAAAGTGATACCGTTCATCTTTTAAAGCCCAGAAGGCGAGTTATTCGTATCTTCGTGTCGATAATTCGGAATTTGGCGGACTCCTATGGACAACATTGAAAGCATTATTCAGGAAGTATCAGGAAAGGATTCTTCGGTGCTATGCCGGGAGGTTACTTCTATTGGAGATACGATGGACGTACTTCGCAGCAAATGGGTTCCGGAGATCCTCACGGCCATCATTTGTGGGAATACCCGGTTTACGGACATCCAGGCGGCCGTACATGGACTCAGCGACAAGGTTCTGGCCGACAGGCTGCGCCAGATGACGGAGGACAAACTGCTCGATAAAACGGAATGCTACGGCTATCCTCCACGCGTGGAATATCGTCTCACGGAGCACGGGAAGCGTCTCTATGCGATCGTATACCAGATGACGGAATGGGGGCAGGAGCATCGCAGCATCATGATCAAATAGTCTACTTTCCAAACGGTTAGTAACGATGGTCTCCTGAGGGAATCGCCTTACCTTTGCGGCCGTTTAAAGGAGACTATCATGCATTTTACAGAACCCGTTTACAGAAATCCCTACTGGCCTACCTGGCCGTTGATTCAGATTACCCAGAGCTGCACGCACAACAGGTGCAAGTTCTGCACGATGTACAAAGGCATTCCTTTCCGGATGCAGCCGCTGGAGGTCATTGAGGCCGATGCCGCCGAGATCGCGGCTATGATGCCGGAGGCCCGAACCATCCAGCTTCTGAGCGCCAATCCGATGGCGATGTCGTTTGAGAACCTGATGCCCCGGCTCCAGATTATCAAAAAGCATCTGCCCAAGTTGGAGCATATGTACACAGCCACCCGCGTTTCTGACATCAAGAGCAAGACCGTGGAGCAGTTGAAGGCCCTCCGGGACATCGGTCTGAACGAGATTTCCCTGGGCGTGGAGAGCGGCGACGACTGGACGCTTCAGCGGATCAACAAAGGTTATACATCGGTCGATATCCTGGAGCAGTGCCACAAGCTGGAAGAGGCCGGGATCGCGTACTGGGTGACGTTCCTGAATGGCGTTGCCGGGCGGGAGCACAGCCGCGACCATGCCATCAATTCGGCCAAAATCTTCAATCAGTTGAAGCCTATGCTTGTCGGAACCGGTGGCCTGACCCTGTTCCCGGGGACGCCGCTGCTGGAAGAAGCGCAGCGGGGAGAATTCACGCCGCTCACAGAGAAAGAGATGCTGGAAGAGCTGCGGTTGTTTGTGGAGCATCTGGAGATAGACTGTACGTTCGTTACCCATCACACCGTGGCCGCCAACCTTACCGGCCCCGGCTTCCTTGCCCGGAAAGAAAGCATCCTTGCCGCCCTCGATGAGGCGATTGCGCATGGAGACCACGACCGTCTTGCCGCCATCCGCAGAAACAAGCGGACCCTGTGAGCATGTCTGCAACCCGATATTCACGGAGCGCGGTCTCCCCATTTCTGGGCCTCTCGTTGGCCCATTCTTATGCGCTGTGAGGCCAAATGGACGCACGGAGCGTGGCGATAGCCGTCTCGTGCACTATTTCGTCGATTTTGGCGCTCTGTGATTTTCGGTTTGCCGTAGCTTTTGGGAAAGCCCTGTCGGGAAGGAACAATTCCTCCGCTCAGGATGGCGAAAAAGGGAGCGGCATCGGGAGCTTGACGGCGAACTTCTCCCTTTTAGCCTCGCTAAAGCGAGTCTAACGGTCGTCAAACAGAACGCCGTCATGGCCTCGATCGGGCCGCAGGGACTGAGCCCTGCGGCCCGCATTCTAAGGCCACCGCTCCCTGCACGGGCCCACGCACGTCCCTTTTTCGCCAATTCGCTCCGGAATTGTTCCTTCCCTCCGTAGGGCTTCCAGATTATTCGTATCTTTGTGCTGATTAATCGGAAAAAATGTACGAAAAAGGAAAATACAGGCATACGTACACATCAACGGCATCGGACATTACACCTTTATACAGGGTTACTCCCAATGCCTTGTTGATGTATTTTCAGGACAGTTTTGCGCGGATGATGACTGTCCATCATTTCGCGGCGTTCGACATCGTCAAGCAGCACAGGATGTGGGTCATCACGGAGGTTCAGTTGGACATTCAGCCTGCGGTCACATTCTGGTCGGAGGAGTTCACCGTCGAGCTTTGGGTGAGTGAGTTGACAT
>JAEEOM010000190.1 GCA_016284265.1 Bacteroidales bacterium
TATCTGGGTGAGATTCCCGAGGCGTCCTATACCTACAATGTCATCGGCAACATGAACGAGCATCAGCTCGTCATCGGCGAGACGACGTGGGGCGGACGGCCGGAACTGCGCGATCCCCAGGGTATCGTGGACTACGGCTCCCTGGAATACATCTGCCTGCAGCGCTGCACGAAGGCCCGCGAGGCCATCGAACTCTTTGTCAAACTGGCCAACGAATACGGCTATGCCTCTACAGGTGAATCGCTCAGTTTCGCCGATACCGAAGAGGCCTGGATCCTCGAAGTCATCGCCAAGAAACCCAACGTAGTGGACGGCGTGAATCGCAACAAAGGCGTCGTCTGGGTGGCAGTCCGCATTCCGGACGGTTATATCTCCGCCCACGCCAACTGCGCCCGCATCACCACCTTCCCGAAAAACGACCCGGCCAATTGTATCTACGCGCCCGACGTCATCTCCCACGCCCGGGAAATCGGCATCTACGAGGGTTCTGACGAAGACTTCAGTTTCGCCGATACCTACTGTCCCCTCTCCTTCTCGCTGATGCGCAACTGCGAATGCCGCGTGTGGAGCTTCTTCAACCGCTGGGGCGACCTCGACATGAATCAGTACCTCGACTTCGTGATGGCGGATAACCCGAAAAACCGGATGCCGCTCTACGTCAAGCCCAAAGGAAAACTCTCCATGCTGGATCTGGCCGCAATGATGCGCGACCACTACGAAGGCACCCCCTTCGATATGACGAAGGACATCGGAGCAGGCAGCAATGAGACGCCGTACCGCTGGAAGCAGAACGACTGGACAGTCGATGGCGTAAAATACTCCAATGCACGCCCCATCTCCACCCAGCAGACCGGTTTCTGGTTCGTGGCCCAATGCCGCGGCTGGCTGCCCGACGCCATCGGCGGCCTTTTCTGGTTCGCAGTGGATGATTCCGGCACCTCTGCCCTGACGCCTGTTTATTCCTCCTCCCGCGCCGTTTCGTGGCATTATGCGCTGGGCAACGGTTCCATGGTGGAGTATTCCCCCACTTCGATGTTCTGGCTCAATAACCGCGTCGCCCAGTTCGCTTATCTGCGCTACAATCCGGTAGGGCTGGAGGTGCAGGAACGCATCGCGGAACACGAGCGTAAAATGGTGGAAAAAGTGGCAGCCTGCGATGCTGCTGCCCTGGCCATCAAATCACAGAAGAAACAACTGAAATACCTGACCCAATTCTCCGTCGCAGAAGCCGACGCGCTCTTCGATGCGTGGAATGAGCTCGACAAGTATCTGCTGCTCAAATATATGGACGGAACCGTCAAACACCAGAACCCCGACGGAAGCTTCGTTACCAACGGCAGTACCGACTACATCCCCGTGTCGCCCGACTGGCCCGGCTACAGTGAAAAATTCAAGCGCGCCATCGTAAAGGATAACGGAGAACTCCTGAAAGTCCGCTGATTGTCCCATGAAACTGATTCCCACCTACACCTGGAACAAGACGCTCGTCTATCTCGATCAGCGTCGCAAAGTGATCCGCACGCTGCCCTGGCTTCAGGGCGTCATCCTGCTTATCTGTGTCATCATCGCCATGCTGCTGGCCAATCTGCCCGCCACGCGAGATTTCTATTTCAGTTTTCTGGAAACCGACCTGGCCATCTCCGTGACGCCGCCTGAAGGCGATGGATTCCTGTTCCCGGCCGGCATGACCGTCGAGAAGTTCATCAACGACATCCTGATGGTGGTCTTCTTCTTCACGGTAGGCCTGGAGATCAAACGGGAGATTGTCTGCGGAGAACTGAGTTCGCCGCAGAAAGCCATCATGCCGGTCATCGCCGCCCTGGGAGGTGTCCTGGTACCTGCCTTGATCTATATCCTGGTCAACCACGGTACGGCAGCTTCCTCAGGCTGGGGAATTCCGACGGCAACCGATATTGCCTTCGCCGTGGGAATCCTTTCCATCCTGGGCGATAAGGTCCCGGTCTCATTGAAAGTATTCCTGACCGCACTGGCCATCGCCGACGACCTGGTTGCAATCCTCGTCGTGGCCATTTTCTACGGTGGGACCATCAATCTCCCGCTGCTCGGCATCGCCGCCGTTCTGATCCTGTTCCTGATCATCATGAACAAGACAGGGGAAAAACGGCCCTGGTTCTACTTCATCCCCGCCATCGCGGTGTGGATCCTGTTCTACTATTCCGGTATCCATGCAACGATGTCGGGTGTCGTGATGGCATTCCTCATCCCGATGAAGGCACGCTACTCGAAAGAGTATTATTACCGGCGCCGGAAATACTTCCGGACGAAACTCTCGGAATATGACAGCATCCACGACGGTGAAGGCTTCCCCAACGGACCGCAGCGCCGGATCCTCCGGCAGCTCAGCAGCACGTCGAAAGGCTGCATCGGGCTCAGCTACCGACTGGAGCATGCCCTTTCGCCCTGGGTCAACTTCCTGATCATGCCCGTCTTCGCGCTGGCCAACGCCGGTGTCCGGATCACGGACCCGTCGTACTTCAACGTGTTCAGCTACTCCCCTGAATTGGGAAGCGTCAGTATGGGTATTTTCCTCGGCCTTCTCCTGGGTAAACCCATCGGCATCACACTGGCAAGTTTCCTGGCCGTCAAGACCAAGATCGGCCAGATGCCGGAAGCCGCTACGTGGAAGAAACTCTTCGCGGTGGCCTGCCTCGGCGGTATCGGCTTTACGATGTCCATCTTCGTGGATACCCTCTCCTTCGGTGACCAGGCACCCGAAATCATGATGAAACTCCGCGACATGGGCAAAGTCGCCGTCCTCCTCGGCTCCCTCTGCTCCGGCATCCTCGGCTCCGTCCTCATCGCCCTCGCCTCCCCGAAGAAATCAAACAAATAGCCTGCTTCAGCAGGCCGTACCGAAGGTACGCGGGGGTTACTATCAATCGATCCTCATCGCGAAGCAAGGGGGTTCGGGGGATATGCCCCCGTATAAGAAAGAGTAGGTTGCTGCCAAACAAAAAAACCCTGACAACAAAAAGTTGTCAGGGTTTCAAGTTTGGCGGCAACCTACTCTCCCACTTGGTGTAGC
>JAEEOM010000020.1 GCA_016284265.1 Bacteroidales bacterium
TTTTTACAGCCATTTGTACAAATGCTTAAAGTTAGTAATCAGTTCAATAATTGTAACTTCCCTATCTTCTCGAGAAAGGGCCTGCAAATATACGGATATTTTTTGAAAAACAAATTTTTCGTCAGAGCGCCTTGACGGCCTGCTGCATGTGATTTCCGTTCGATCCCTTGATCAGGATGGTCTTTCCGGCGAGCGGATGCTCTTCGACATAGGCCTTGAGCGACTCGATGTCGGGGAAACTGGCGACCTGCCGGGGATCCGTGTGAAGCGTACGCGAAGCCCTGGCGAATTCTTCGCCCACCAGGAAGATGACGGGTGCAACTTCACAGGCACGCTGCAGGATGGCACGATGCTCTTCAGAAGATTCCTGACCGAGTTCGAGCATATCGCCCAGCATCAGTACCTTCTCCGGGAAATCCGTAGCGGCGAAATTGTCGAGCGCCGCCCGCATACTCGACGGATTGGCGTTGTAAGCATCGACAATCAGGACGTTATTCTTCGTCCGTACAAGCTGGCTGCGGCTGTTGGAGGGAGAATATGCCTCAATGGCGGCGACGGCTTTGGCAAAGGGGACCTCGAAGGCTTCGCCCACCGAGAGGGCAGCCATCACGTTGTCGGCGTTGTAGGCGCCGACCAGGTTCGTCCGGATCCGGACAGGTTTTCCGTCGTGCTCCAAAGAAAGCTGAAGGAACGGAGATTCGGCAGTAGCGGGAAGGATTTCCACGCCTTGTTCCCTGACGCCATATCTCCGGGTACACAGGCCCGGACGGTGTGATACCATTTCACAGAGATGCTCGTTGTCCGCATTATAGAATACCACGCCACCCCGTTGCCGCAGGATGTCATAGAGTTCGCCCTTGGCCTTCTTCACCCCTTCGAACGACCCGAATCCTTCGATGTGCGCCTTGCCTACAGTCGTGATCAGGCCGCAGGTCGGCTGGACGATCCGGGTCAGCTGGGCGATTTCGCCGGGAGCGCTGGCTCCCATTTCCACGACAGCCATATCGGTACGGTCATCGATACGGAAGAGCGTAAGCGGGACACCGATATGATTGTTGAAGTTTTCCTGTGTGGCGACGACGTCGTATTTCTTGGAAAGCACGGCGGCAATCAGTTCCTTCGTCGTAGTCTTGCCGTTGGTTCCTGTGATGCCGATGACAGGGATATCCAGTTGACGCCGGTGGTAGGCGGCCATCTCCTGCAGCATATTCAGCGAATTCTCGACGACGATGCATTTGCGTCCCCGCCAGGAAGTCCCCTCAAGCAGGAAACGGTCGACAATGGCATAGCGGGCGCCCGCCTTGAGTGCATCCAGGGCAAAGTCGTTTCCGTCGAATTTCTCCCCCTTGAGGGCGAAAAACATGGAGCCATCCTTGATGTTGCGGCTGTCTGTCGTAATTCCCGAGCAC
This sequence comes from Bacteroidales bacterium, assembly GCA_016284265.1. GTDB lineage: Bacteria > Bacteroidota > Bacteroidia > Bacteroidales > UBA932 > Cacconaster. The sequence continues at coordinate 1,410 of JAEEOM010000020.1, forward strand.
CTTTTGTAAAGGGCATACAACTCCTCGACTGTAATCATATCGCGTTTATTTTTTTCCTGTTGATCCGAATCCGCCGCTTCCCCGCCCGCTTTCTTCCAGTACTTCGACGGCCTCCCATTCCACCTTTTCGTGACGGGCCACCACCATCTGCGCAATCCGTTCACCGGGGACGATGGTGAACGGCTCGTTCGACAGATTCACGAGTATGACCTTTATTTCTCCCCGATAATCCGCATCAATGGTGCCCGGCGCATTGACGACCGATATGCCATGCTTGGCGGCCAGCCCGCTGCGGGGGCGGATCTGCGCCTCATAGCCCACCGGCAATTCAATGTGCAGGCCTGTCGGGACCATCGCGCGCTCCAGCGTGCCCAGCACCACCGGCTCCTGCAGGTCGGCCCGAAGGTCCATTCCCGCGGAGTAATCCGTGGCATACGAAGGAAGCGCGAAAGGCGAATGGTTGACAATCTTCACGGTCATACGGCAGTCCTCTTCTTGTGAAATACAAATATAATAAAAGCTGCCGCAATATAGAGCAGCACCAGGAGCAAATGAATCATAATTTTCGTCCAGAGCCCCATCTCCGGCAGCAGGAAGCTCAGGCCCCACACCCCGAGACCGGCTGCCACGAGCAGGATCACCACGCCCCAGTGATAGGGGATGGGATAGTGTCGGCGCCCCAGCCAGGCTGTGAGCACAAGCATGGTCAGATAGCTGGCCACGTGTCCCC
>JAEEOM010000021.1 GCA_016284265.1 Bacteroidales bacterium
ATTTCGCTGTGACCTACGGCATCTACGCCGACCGGGGCCAGCTGTTGCCCGATGTCTTCGGGGCTACGTTGGGTCTCCGCTATTCGTTTCAAATGAAATAAGCTTTTGTATCGATGCGGCTGAGTATCATCATCCCGTACTATAATTCCGAAGAATGGGTCGGGACCCTGCTGGATGCCTTGCTCGACCAGGACCTTCCGCAATCGGACTACGAGATCCAGGTTGTGGACGATGGTTCGACAGAGGAGCCGCAGACGGTGCGTCGTTATGTTTCCCAATACCCGAATGTGTTGTATCAGCGGCAGGCGAATGCCGGAGTTTCGGCGGCCCGTAACGCGGGCATGCAACGTGCGCGCGGCGACTGGGTCTTTTTCTGCGACAGCGACGACCGCGTGCGGCCACAAGCGCTGGGGAAGATGATTGCGCTGGCGGAGCGTAACGAGTTGGACATGCTCTTCTGGAATTTTCTCCGGGTCGGTCCCGATGATAAGCCGCTTGTCCTGCGCTCGGACTTCGATGCGGTTTCTCCGGTACAGACGGGCTACGACTACTTGGTCCATCCGCCGGCCGATTTCAGTCCGAGCGTGAGCCGTTACCTGGTCAGGCGGGCTTTTCTGGAGCGGCATACCCTGTCGTTCGCAGAAGGGATCTTCTACGAGGAAGACAGCATGTTCCGCCTGGATGTAATGGCTGCCGCACAACGGGTTGCACACGTGGATGTGGATTTCTATTTCTACGTGCAACGGGAGTCTTCGGTGCTGCATGCTTCCAAACGCCGGTCGTATGACCGATATGCCCCGTGCATGGAAGCCTATCTGTCCAAACTGACCCGGATGATGGACAACCCGGATGTCCCGCAGTTCGTAAAGCCCCGCTTGCAACAATGGCGGGACATCGACACATTCTATATGCTGAAGTATCTGTTCCTGTACTCGCCTGTATCTTCAACGAAGACCTGGTATCCCCGGCTGCAGGCGATTCAGGCGCTTCCGCTGGATGTGAAAGGGGGAAAGGCAATCCGGCTTACGCGCCGCTGCATGAATCGTCCACGGCTGTGGACGGGACTTTGCCGTGTGTTCCATATCTTGCCGGCTTCGCTTCGCCAGCAAATGAAATAAACATCAAGTTCTGCTATGCGTTTTACCATCGTCGGTTGCGGCAATTCCGGTCTGATCCATGCCGCTAAACTCTACGAAAAAGGGTATGAGGTTGCCCTGCTCAAGACCTCGAATACGAACGGACGTTTGTTCGACATCATTCAGGCCGAGAATTCATTCCGGGTCCGCGATGACTCCTCACAGGGCAATGGCAGGGAATTCGTGGTACGACCCGCCCTCGTCACGCGCAATGTCCGAAGAGCCATTGAATTCGCCGACGTGATCTTCGTAATGACCATCACGACGCAGCACGAGTTCGTGGCGCAGCTTATCGCCCCGTACGTCCGCGACGGACAGCTCATCGTGCTGGTTCCCGGCAACATGGGCAGCTTGATCTTCAAGAAGTATATCCGGAAAGAAGTGACGTACTGTGAATGGGAGACCTCGGCGTACAACGGTCGGATTGTCGATTCGTCGTTCGTGCGTATCTCGTTCTACAATCCACGCAACGCCATCTCAGTACTGCCGGTTGCCCGCACACCCGAAGTGCTGGCGATCCTGTCGAAGTGCTTTGATAATACGAAATATACGCGCCGCCACATTCTCGAGTCGGCTTGTCACAATCCCAATACGATCGTTCATCCGATAGGCATTCTCTTCTCTGCTTCGCGCATTGAGTACTGTGACGGCGAATTCTGGATGTATCGGGAGGCGTTCACGCCGTCGATCATCAATGTGATCAAGGCTTTCGACCGTGAAAAGAACAAAGTGTTGGAGGCCTTCGGCTGCGAACCGCTTGACTATTTTGAGGCGGCCAAATGGCGCAATGAAGAAGACCTGAGCCTTGATGCGATGACGGTATTCCGCTCATTCGCCGACTCTTCGAACAAGGGCCCTTCCGTGATCGACCATCGGTATCTCAATGAGGATGTTCCGATGGGACTTTGCCTCTATGCTTCGATCGCCCGGCTGGTGGGGGTGGATACGTCCGTGCCGGATGGAATCATCGCACTGACCTCCGCGCTGCTGAACAAGGACTTGCGCGCCGGTGGGAGAACAATCCAGCAACTTCTTGGACATGACGATGTGTCGGTGGAGGAGGTGATGCGTGTCATTTCAGCCTAGTCGTTTCGGGGAATGGCGGAAGAAAACCTGCGTGAAAAAGCGGTATCTGGGATACTCTGGTCGAGTGTCGGACGGTTCGGCGCCATTGCGCTGAACTTCCTCTCAAATCTCGTGCTGGCCCGGCTGCTGATGCCGGACGACTTTGGTACGGTCGGGATGCTCTATGTTTTCATCGCCATTTCGAATGAGTTCGTACTGGCTGGCTTTGGCTCAGCGCTGATCCAGAAGAAGAGTCCCACGGAACTGGACTATTCGTCGGTTTTCTGGTGGAACCTGGGCGCCTCGCTGGTTTTCTATGGCATCTTGTTCTGCTGCGCGCCGGCCATTGCCCGGTTTTATTCGATCCCGGCGCTGCGCATGATTCTTCGGGTCCAGAGCCTGTCGATGGTGATCCTGGCCTTTACGCTGGTTCCGTCGTTCTGGCTGCAGAAGCAGTTCCGCTTTCGGGATCTTTCCATGCGGCAGTTGGTGGCAACGGGCGTGGGAACGGTGGTCGGCATTGGTATGGCCTTGCTGGGATGCGGAGTCTGGAGCCTTGTCGCTTCAAACTTGCTGGGTTCTTTGGCTGGAGTCTTGTTACTCTGGCGGCTCTGTGCCTGGCGCCCATCCCGTGCTTTCAGTTGGTCCTCGCTGCGGGCGTTGTTCCGATTCGGCGGACTGATGGCCTTGTCGTCACTATTCATGTCTTTCTATGGCAATCTGCAGAGCCTGATCATCGGCAAAAAGTTCTCCGCCCGTGAGTTGGGTTATTATGGACAGGCGAACAAACTGGAGAACGTTCCCGTGCAGGCGCTGGCCCAGATCATCAACCAGGTCTCGTTCCCGCTCTTTTCCGAGTTGCAGGATGAACGTGCGCGACTGCTCGAGGCAGTCAGGCGGAACATGAAGACCACCAGTTATTTGATTTTTCCTGCGCTGGCCATGCTGGCGGTCGTGGCGCGACCCTTGATCCTGTTCCTCTATGGAGCGAAGTGGGAACCCGCAGTGCCATACTTCCAAATCCTTTGCCTCTATGGCATGGTAAGCCCGCTGAACGGCCTGCAGGCGAATGTCTCCAAATCGCTGGGAAGAAGCGATATTTACTTTTTTTCGCAACTGGCCATGCGGGTGCTGGGCATTGTGGCGATCCTGCTCGCAGCTCGATACGGCATTTATGGGTTGATCGGTACCTTTGTGGGGCTGGAGTATCTGTTTCTCCTGATCAACGGACTGATCAGCAGACAGTTGATCGACTATAGCTTGCGTAAACAGGTCAGCGATCTGGCTGGCTATTATCTGCTTTCCCTGGCTGTTGCCGGGACAGCCTATGCAGTTGGACTGATATTGCCGCTGCATCCCTATGGAATCATGGCGATTCAGATTGTGCTTTTTGTGGGCATATATGTCTGCCTTTCACACCTGTTTCGGCTGGAAGGCTATATAACTTGTCGCGAAATTACCAGAAACCATTTACTGAAAAGGAAATCATCTACGATATGAGAATCGGAATCTTGAAAGAGACTGCGACGCCGGCCGACAACCGGGTGGCACTCACACCCATGCAGGCAGGTATGTTGCGGAGGCAATATCCTGAATTGGAACTGGTGGTCCAGTCGAGCCCATCGCGGACATACAGCGATGAAACCTACCAGGCGGAAGGCGTTCCCGTAGTGGAAGATTTGTCGGCTTGTGACCTGTTGCTGGGTATCAAAGCACCAGCGGTAGAAACGCTGATCCCCGGCAAGCATTATGTCTTTTTCGGACACTTCGCCAAGGGGCAGACGTATAACCGTCCTTTTCTGAAAAAACTGATGGAGCAAGGGATTACCTTTTCCGATTACGAGTACATGGTGGATGAAGGAGGTGGCCGTGTCTGCGCTTTCGGCTGGTGGGCTGGCGTGGTGGGAATCTACTATACGCTGCAAGGATATGGCATCCGGACTGGGCAGTTTATCCTGCCGAAACCGGCGGCGAACGAGACGGCCGACAGCATGAAGAACCGCCTCCGTTCGATTCCGTTGCCGGCTGCCAAGCTGGTGTTGACGGGGCGGGGACGTGTGGCGCATGGCGCACAGTACATGTTACAGGAGATCGGCGCCACCTGGATGCCGGCCGACGAATACCTTCGTCTTGACCAGGTGGACAGGCTGGTCTATACGAATGCCGGCCAGGCCGATTTTATCCGTTTTGCCCGGACTTCGGACATCCTGGTCTGCGGTCACTATTGGTCACCAGGTTCTCCGGTCTATTTGTCGGCCGATGACTATCGGGACAAGGATTTCCGCATCCGGATGATCGGTGACATTACTTGCGATATCGAAGGCAGCATCCGGTCGACCTTGCGCGGTTCGACCCATGCCGCGCCTTTTTATGACTATGATCCCGTGACAGAACGGGAAGAGCCGGCCTTTTCATCGGAGAAACATGTTACCGTGATGGCGGTGGATACCTGCCCCAACGCGCTGTCCCGCGAAACAAGCCAATACTTTGGTGAAATGCTGCTGGAACATGTGGTCCGTCCGCTGGCCGAAGGGCGTGGGTCCGCCGTGCTGGAGCGGGCGACTATCTTGGAGCAAGGCCGGCTGACACCGCGCTTTGATTATCTGGAATCGTTTGTGAATGGCGGAACCGGGGCTTAAGCAGAAGGCAGCCAAAGGTGTGGTCTGGACCGCATTGCAGCGGTACTCGACGATGTTCATCCAGTTCGTGTCGGGTGTTATCCTGGCGCGGCTGCTGACCCCGTACGATTATGGCTGCATCGGCATGCTGACCATCTTCATGTCGATCTCCGAGGCCTTCATCGAAGGTGGCTTCGGCTCGGCCCTGATCCAGAAGAAGCGGCCTACCCAGGAAGATTATTCCACGATTTTCTACTGGAATCTGGGTGTGTCGCTACTGATGTATCTCATCCTGTTCTTCGCTGCTCCCGCCATTGCCCGGTTTTACAAGATTCCGTTGCTTTGCAATGTGCTCCGGGTCCAGGGCCTTGTCCTGCTGATCTACGCGTTCAATATTGTCCAGCGGAATCAACTTCGCAAGAAGTTGAATTTCAAGATTCTGTCGCTGGTTTCCGTCTCGACTTCACTCATCGCGCTGACGGTGACGGTGATCATGGCCTATCAAGGATTCGGCGTCTGGGCGCTGGTTACGCAGAACCTGCTGGCATCCGCCATTCCGGCCCTGGTGTTTTGGTTTTACATTCGCTGGCGGCCCTTGGCGGTGTTTTCCTGGAAGTCTTTCCGGGAACTGTTCAGTTTCGGTTTCTACATGTTCCTGACAAGTTTGGTGGACCGCTTCTCGAAGCAGCTCTCCGGGTTGATGATTGGCCGGATTTACAATGCGGCCACGCTGGGCTACTATTCCAAGGCATTGGGAACGGAGCGGCTGGCATCGCACAGCATCTCGCAGGTGGTGATGTCGGTTTCCTATCCGCTCTATGCAGAAGTGCAGGACCAGAAGAAGGAACTGATGAATATCATCCGGCGCATGGGCATGACCATCGCGTATGTCACGTTTCCACTGATGTATTTGCTCATGCTGCTGGCCCGGCCCCTGTTCATCCTGCTCTATTCGGAGCGCTGGCTTGAGAGTATCCCGTATTTCCAGGTGCTCTGCTTCGCCGGATTCGCCGCCTGCCTGCAGTCTGTCAACTTCTCGACCATCTCGGCAATGGGAAAGAGCAAGGTAACCTTTACCTGGACCGTGATCAAGCGCGCTATTGGCTTGTGTGCCATGATCGGCGGCCTCCTGATCTGGGGCATGAAAGGCTTGCTGGGCGGCGTGATCGTGAATACCTGGTTTTCGTACTTTGTTAACATCGGATTGGTATCCAAGCATGTGGGGTATAAATGGTCGCGGCAGCTGCTCGACCTGATGCCCGTTGCCATAGCCGCAACAGTGGCTGCCGGCATCAGCTACGGGACCGGTTATCTGTTGAATCTGCCCATGTACTGGGACGGGGCGCTCAAACTGGTCGTTTATCTGGCTGTTTACGCGGGCTGGTCGCTGTTGTTCCGGCCTGAAGCATTCCGGTATTCACTGACGCTTATTCCGGAGCGGTTCCGGTTCTGGGATAAGACGAAGAAGGAGGTGGAGCAATGAAATTGAAACTGTTTGTCTGCGGTGATGTGATGCCGGGCGGTGTCCTGCCATATCAGAAGGACTGTGTTTCCCCCAGACTCGCAGCTTTCCTGCGTGGCTTTGACTGCCGGATCGGAACGCTGGAAGCGGCCATCGGGACAGCGGAGTATCCCTATGACCCGGTCAAGATGGCGGGGCGTTGCAACATTGTTTACGCCCGGGATACGGATCTGGCACGGATCTGCGAACTGGGATTCGACGTCGTTTCCCTGGCAAACAATCATGTGATGGATCTGGGCCCAGAAGGTTTGCGCAATACGCTTCAACAACTGGATGCGCGCGGAATCCTGCATTGTGGTGCCGGGATGGATGCCCGGGAAGCTGCCCGGCCCGTCATATGGGAGAAAGAAGGACTTCGCGTAGCAATCTTCGCCTACTGCATGCACGACGGTCCCTATCTGGGCCATGTCGTCACGGCAGGGGAGAAGACGCCGGGTGTCAATCCCCTGATCCTGGATCGCGCAGTGCAAGAGATCCGGGAGGCAAAAAAACAATACGACCAGGTGGTTGTGCTGCCGCACTGGGGACAGGAATACCGTTACACGCCCGTGTGGCGCTGTGTCGAACTAGCCTGCGCGTTGATTCGTTCCGGTGCGGATGCGGTACTGGGCAGTCATACGCATCGCATCCAACCTGTTGTGTGGCACCATCGCAGACCGGTTTGTTTCAGTATGGGAAACTTCCTTTTTCCCGATTTCTTTCTGCAACCACCCCGGCCGATCTGGTACCCTGGTCCGGATGTGGATCTGGAAACGATTCCCGACGTGGTGGGTTATCCTTATCCGGTCGATTCCCCGGTCCGATCGGTATGGCCGGCTGCTTCTCGCTATGGCCGTGTGGCCTGTCTGGAACTCCATTCCAGTAAATTCCGGATGTCCTGGCAGCATGTCCACGCATCGAGAGACAATATCCTGGATTTGTGTAGCCTGCCGCCCAAGATGCGGAAGCAGCTTCACAAACTGTCTCTGAAACTGAAACTTTTAATGATCCGCCATTGGTTATGATGCATCGACTTCGTGCCCTTTTCAAGAGCAATGTGATCAAAACATTGCGGTTCAATTTTCATTTCTTCCCATGGAGGACTGCACTGAAATTGCCCGTGCTCTGCTACGGACGTGTCCGTTTCCATTCAATGAAGGGATCGGTGGAATTCGCAGGGCCTGCTTATACCGGTATGGTCCGGATCGGCGTCAGAAAGCAATACGTGGATACTGCTGTCGCAGAAACCCACTGGATTCTCAACGGGAAGATCGTACTTGCTGGTCAGGCGACCTTCTTCCGCGGCTCGTATGTGCTTGTGGCCGAAGGGGCTGAACTGTGGTTGGGCGGAAAAGGAACGATTATCGGATCGAACACGAAAATTTTCTGTTTCGAGCGGATCACCATCGGTTCGGATGCGCGTATCACTTGGGAGTGCCAGGTGTATGACACGAGCTTCCATTATCTGGAACGTCCCGGCGAAGATACTCCCATCAAACCGCTTACTTCCCCGGTACATATCGGAGACCGGGTGTGGATCGGCAATCGTACCACAATCTCCAAAGGGGCGGTAATACCGGATGATACCGTGGTTGCCTCTAACAGCTTGGTCAACCATGACTTTTCCGATCTGGCTCCCTTCAGTATGATTGCGGGGGTTCCGGCCGTCTATAAAGCGACCGGTTTTCACCGGGTCTGGGACAAGAAACGAGAGCGTGAATTGGACCAGGCGTTCCATTATCCGAGAACCAAGCTATGAATCAGCGCGCATGAAATCGAATCCTCACCTGATGCGTAAATCGCGTCGTTGGAAGCGGCGGGCGGCCTGGGCCGCTTTTCTGGAGGTAGCGTTTTACCGGAAAGCGTACCTGACCGATCAGTTAACGCTCAAGAAAGCCCGCTCGGCAAATCAGTCGATTGACGAGGTCTCCCTGCGCCGCTTTTGGAAGGGTATCCGGATCGATCCGGGCTGGCTGCGGTTTTACAACAGCGTTCAGCGCGAGAATCCGGGCGAATTCGACCCGCGTTATATTCCGCTCGATCTCCAGTATTGCCTGGTGGACGATTGGTTCAACGATACGCAGTCGGCGCTGCGGCTCGATGACAAGAATTGGTATGATCTCTTTTTCCATGATGTCAGGCGCCCGGAAACCCTCGCCCGGATCATTGACGGAAAGTTTTTTGACGCCGTGTATGATTCCTCCTCGCTGGAGGCCGTAGCGTCTGCCTGTCTCGCCGAGGGGCATGTGATTCTGAAACCTGCCTATAACGCATCGGGCGGTTCGGGAATTCTTTTCTGGGATGAAGCGGAAGGACCGGATTCGTTGGAGAAGAAGCTCCGCGGCCACAAGAATTATGTGATCCAACGACTGCTCCGGCAACACCCCGACATCGCAAAGATTTATCCCGACAGCATCAATTCCATCCGAATCGTCACCTGCCACTGGGAGGGCCGGACGGAAGTACTTTCTGCACTTCTGCGTATGGGCGTCAATGGGAACCGGCTGGACAATGCCGGCCAAGGTGGCCTGTTCTGTGGAATCAATGCAGACGGTTCACTCAAGCCGTTTGCCTATAACAAACGCGGGGAAGCGTTTGCCGCCCATCCGCAGGGATGTGTCTTTGCCGGCTGTACCATCCCTAGTTACGACCGTTGCCGGGAACTGGTGCTGCGCCTGTCGAACCGTTTCTTGCGGATTTCGAAACTGATCTCTTGGGATTTGTCTGTCGACGAGGCTGGCGAACCCGTGCTGATCGAGGTTAATTTGTGCTATGGCGGCGCCGATATCCATCAGATTGCCAATGGCCCGCTGTTTGGCGAAAAGACCCAGGCCGTGCTGGACCAGACTGTCCGGTCTTCCCGCCGCAACCGTTTTTTCAACCGAATTCTTGCCTGGTATAAATGATCCGGATTGCCGCCGTCGGAGATATCATGCCTGGAGGCCTGCTGCACGGTCGGACAGAACCGTACGTGAGCCAACAGGTTCTGCAATACCTGGGAGATGCGGATTTGCGTGTGGGAACACTGGAGTGTGCCATCGGGGACGGCGCGACGCTGTTGAACGAGAAGATGTGCCGTTATGGCGACATTATTTTCGCACCAGTTTCCGACCTGCAACGGCTGAAGGAACTGCGGCTGGATGTTGTCAGCCTGGCGAACAACCACTTTTTCGATCTGCGGGCAGAACAGGCGTTGCAGACCCTTGGACAGCTCGATGCATTGGGCATCCGCCATTGTGGGGCTGGCCGGAATCTGGCCGAAGCGGCGCGTCCGGCAGTCGTGGAAGTCGGCGGAAAGCGCATCGCATTCCTGGCATTCTGTGACCGACATAACTATATGGGATATGTCCCGTTCGCCACGGAAGAAGCTCCCGGCGTGAATCCGATGGGAGAATCATGGACCCTTGCGCAGATCCGTCAGGCAAAAGCGCAATATGACTATGTGGTAGTAATGCCGCATTGGGGGAGAGAGCATACGTACGAAACCACGGATTGGTGCTGGCAGATGGCCAGACGCATGATTCAGGCTGGCTGCTGTCTGGTTTTGGGCAGTCATCCGCATCGCGTGCAGCCTGTAGTCAATGGCCAGGGGCAAGCAATAGCTTACAGTATGGGTAATTTCCTCTTTCCGGACCGGTTGCTGGCGCCACCGCTCCGCGTGACATATTATCCGGCAGAGCCCGTTCAATTGTCAGAATTACCGGTTACAGAAAACTTTCCGGCCGTATCGGAGTTGACATACAAGAGATGGCCCTCCCTGGCCCGCTATGGTATGGTGGTAAAGGCGGAACTGAATGAGGGCTCAATAGTCCATACCGAGTACCGCCTGACCCGGATGGATGAGCGGAACCATGTGGACTTCGCACTGGCGGAGAAATCCATGTCCTGCGCATTGACCTGGCAGCATTTTCTGATGAAACACCTGCCTTACCGCTATGTCCAGGCCCTGCGGATTCGTATGAAGCGATGGTTTAGAAAGAATAGAAAAACTGTCTGATGTTCAAAAAATTAAAAAATCATTTCCAGTGGCGCCGCGAACTTCGCGACTGGGCAGAACCCATCGCGCGTCGAACCGGTCTTTCCCCCGACTGGCTGATCGCCGACTGTGAATCCTTCTGGTCAGATCACGCAGTACGCCGGGAAGAATACGAAGCGTATGCGCTGTGGTCACAGCCGGCAGCCCTGCGGGACAATTTTCTGGGCATGAACGAGGAGCGTGTCTATCTGGATGTATTGAATCCCAAGAAGTACTATATCCTTTCGCGGAACAAATTCTTCGCCCACGAACTTTTTGAACGGATGGGAATCCGGACGACCGACTTACTCTGCTGCTATTATCCGGATGGACTGCCGTCTCCCGACCGGCGCATCGTAACCGATTTGAATGGGGTGAAGGAGGTCCTGCGGCAGAAGCAGGCAGACCGGTTCGTAGTTAAAGCAGCGGAAGGGGCGCATGGCGAGCGTGTTGAACTGTTCGACCGACGCGAATTCGACCCGTCGCTGCTTGGGACTGAGCCAATGCTGTTCGAGCGTGTGGTTCGTCAGACCGCGCAGTTTGCTGCCTTCAATCCCTCGTCGGTCAACACGGTCCGGTTCATGACGCTGCTCTATCCGGACGGACAAGCCAGGATCATCGCGACCTTTGTCAAGATCGGACGCTCCGGACGATGCGTGGACAACGCGGGAAGCGGGGGTAATGTAGATGCCTGCATCGACGTCGAAACCGGCCGGCTGCAGTATGCCATCCAGTATGACGGTCTGCAGCAAATCCGCGATATCGACCGGCATCCCGACACAGGCGCTCAGTTGAACGGTGTCGTTGTGGAAAACTGGGAGGCAATCAAGTCGGAAGTGTGCCGGTTTCAGCAGGCTTTCCCATACTGCAAAGCAGC
>JAEEOM010000191.1 GCA_016284265.1 Bacteroidales bacterium
CAATGCCGCCCTGACGGCCTATCTCTTCCATCACGGAATCATCCGCGACGGTGGCCGCTGCACATTCCTTCAGGGCGAAGCCATGGGCCGCCCTTCCCGCATTCAAACGACAGTTGATCTTCGGGCCGGCGTTCCCGACATCCGGGTCGGCGGGCCCTGTGCGATTGTGGTCCGGGGCTCAGTTTAACTGCTTCAGTGCCCGTGCCAGCTGGTCCGGACAACTGCTGCCCCGTCCTTTGCAGTTGATGCCGTCCAGCAGGGCGATCACCTCGTCCTTTTTCCTGCCGTCCACCAACGCCGACAAGCCCTGCGTGTTGCCGTTGCACCCGCCCGTATAGCGGACGCTCCGGATGGTATCGCCATCCAGTTCAATGTCAATCTGCAACGAGCACACCACGTCGCAAGTCTGGAAAGCGGCTTTCCGGATCCCGCCTTCCATTTCGTCAGATAAAAGTTTAACGTCGAACATAATCTTGGGTTTATTGTTCCTGGGCGTTGCCCGCACGCCAGCGTTTCAGATGCGGGAAATACAACTTCATCTGCGCGATATATTCTTCTTTGGTGACAGGTTTCGGCAGATTCTTGTTCACCTCGCCAACGAACTGGGCGCAGAACGCAATCATCTCGTCCATCGTGCATTCCCGGGTGAACGCCCCGTCCTTGTAGCAATAAATGCAATAATCTTCGTTCTTGCTCCCATCGGCATTCGTGCCGAGAATCTCATCACTAAGCGGCATGCCGCAGCTCTGACAGAATTTCATTTCCATACGTATCGGTCTTTCTTGCGTTCCACAAAGATACACTCATTTTGGAACTGTTTGCAAAAAGATGTAGTTTTGAGGCATGGAAAAAATGATTTTGTGGGATCTTGACGGGACGCTCATCGATACGCTGGATGATCTGGGAGAAGCGGTGAGCCATGCTTTGCGGCTGCGCAGGTTGCCAATACACGGAAGAAATGATTATCGCCGGATGGTGGGGCACGGGGTGCGGAATCTCGTGAAGCGGGCTTTGATGGCCTCAGGGGTTCAGATTGAAGATACGCCTGACGGGGAGGCATTTGTCGATGAGGCTCTGGCCGATTTCAAGGCGTATTATTCAGCCCATATTGACGTTTACTCCAAGCCGTATCCGGGGATACCGGAACTGCTTGCGGAACTGGACGCCGCCAGGGTGAAACTGGCCGTTGTCTCCAATAAGTTTCAGGAAGGAACGGATCAGCTGATCCGGGAGTTCTTTCCGAAGATCCGCTTTGCCGCCATCCTCGGAAACCGGCCCGGATATCCGCTGAAACCCGATCCAGCGATTGTGGAAGAAGCGCTTGCCCGGGCGGGCGTTTTGCGGTCTGATGCCCTATTGGTCGGGGACTCCCCCACGGATATGCATACCGCGGAAAACGGCGGCATCGATTCTCTGGCTGTCAGCTGGGGCTACCGCACCCGGGAAGATCTGGCCGCCTACCGCATCGTCGAAAGCACAGCGGATTTGCGCAAGATTATTCTGGAACTATAGCCGGGCGGTCTTTCGGCCACCGAGGGTGAGCACCAGGCTGAGTGTGACGGCGAGAGCAGCGACCGGATAAACCAGAAAATGCTTCCAGGTCTCCAGAAAGACCCGGACGTTCTGCAGGAATCCGCCGCCGACGGATTGCAGATCAACGGGATACAGGAAAGCCACCGTCGTGGCGAACACGCCCAGGGCGAGGCCGGCGGCCAAGGCGATGATCAGGGCCACACGGCCATGACTGCGCTGGCGGTCCACTTCGGCTTTGATGCCTTCCACTTGTTCCAGGCGCCGGCGGGTTTCCAGCAGGAAAGTCGGATCGTCTTTCAACGCGGGCTTGTTCTCACGGAGGAATTCATCTATCTCTTTCATAACCGGATGTACTGTTTAAGATGGGTCCGCCCCAGCGAGAGGTGGTATTTGACGGTGCCTTGCGGCATGTCGAGGATGGAAGCGATTTCTTTGATGCTTCTGTCTTCAAAGTAAAACAGGGCGATGGCGGCTTTCTCCTTCTCGGGCAACCGTTCCAGGGCCTGGTAGAGCTGCTGGTACCGGAAGGCTGCATCGGTGCTTTCATCGGCCGGAACGGCAAGCGCAGCTTCCACGGGCGCTTCGTCCAGACGGGTTTTCCGATGGTGGTCGATGTAGCAGTTGTAGGCAATGCGGAAAAGCCAGGTGCTGAACTTGGAAAGTCCCAGGAAAGATCCGGAGGCCACATACGCGCGCACCAGCGCGTCCTGGGCGATGTCATCGGCCAGGGCGGCGTCGCCATTGCACAGCGCAAGCAGGAACCTTCTCAAGGGCTCCTGCTCCACGCGCACGAGGTCGATGAACCGCTCCCGGGTCATACGCTGTTATTTCTGCTCTTCGAGTGCCTTCTCCTCAGCTTCAATTTCCTTGGCCAGCATCTTCCTGCTCACGAAGTAGGAGATGAACAGACCGATACCAACGGCCATCATGATTCCTCCCGCAGGCAGCATAAACGCGTTGGAACCGATGAAGAAATCATTAAAACCGGGATTCGTGCGACCAATGATACCCAGGGTAAGGAATACCACACCCAACAACGATACAATGCAGGCTCCGTTGAATTTGTCCAGCAGTTCCTTCTTGAGGGATACGGGCGTTCTCTTTTTGTTGAACTGCTCCATATCGACGGGGACGCCCGCCTCGATGGCCTTGAGCATGATTTCCGCTTTCTTGTCGGTTTCATTCTTTTTGGCGCGCATGGCCATCCAAACAATCAGGACCGGAAGGATGACGCAGACACTAATCACAATTAAAAACTCTTTCATGACTATTCTATTTTACAGTGTTCAACTTTCCGCCGCATTCCGGGCGGTTTCATTCATTAGACGGAACTACCTGCAGAAAGGTTGGAAAATCTTACGCGAATTTCACATTTTTTTTCCAACAACAGCGATTCATTGTAAATTTGTAGTATAGACCAATCCAAAAAACCGATAATATGAAATTCTTCTTAGACACGGCGAATGTCGACGACATCCGGAAAGCGAATGACATGGGCGTCATTTGCGGCGTAACCACCAACCCTTCCCTCATTGCCAAAGAAGGCCGCGATTTCAAACAGGTCGTGGCAGAGATCGCCTCCATCGTGGACGGTCCCATCAGCGGCGAAGTCAAGGCGACCACGACCGATGCCGAAGGCATGATCCGGGAAGGCCGCGAGATTGCTGCCATTCATAAGAATATGGTCGTCAAGATCCCGATGACGGTCGAAGGACTCAAGGCCTGCCACGCCCTGGCCGCCGACGGCATCAAGGTCAACATGACGCTTATCTTCACCGTCAACCAAGCCCTCCTCGCCGCCCGCGCCGGCGCCGCCTTCGTCAGCCCGTTCGTCGGACGGCTCGACGACATCAGCGTCCGCGGCACCGATCTCATCGCGGAAGTCGCCGAAGCGTTCAAGATCCACAACATCTGCACGGAAATCATCGCCGCCAGCATCCGCCACCCGATGCACGTGACGGAGTGCGCCCTCGCCGGTGCCGACATCGCCACGGTCCCCTACAAGGTGATCGAGCAGATGACCAAACACCCCCTGACCGACCAGGGCATCGAGAAATTCCGCAAGGATTACGAAGCGGTCTTCGGCAAGTAAAATCCGGAAAAATTCGAAGAACAGAAAGGTTATTTGAATAATCGCTTTATTTTGTTAACTTTGTTGGATGGAAATCCGAAACAAGTTAACATAATATGGCTGACAAACAACTTCTTTTGGGAGACGAGGCCGTGGCACTGGGTGCATTGCACGCCGGGCTAAGCGGTGTCTATGCCTATCCGGGCACTCCCTCCACCGAAATTACCGAGTACATTCAGGGGCATCCCCTCACGAAGGAACGCCATGTGCACGACCATTGGACGGCCAACGAAAAGACCGCCATGGAAGGTGCGCTCGGCATGTCGTATGCCGGTAAACGCGCTCTGGTCTGCATGAAACACGTGGGCATGAACGTCTGCGCCGACCCGCTGATGGGTTCGGCCATGACCGGTGCCAACGGAGGTCTCGTCGTGGCTGCCTGCGACGACCCGTCGATGCACAGCTCGCAGAATGAACAGGACTCCCGCTTCTGGGGGACTTTCGGCATGATGCCCGTCTTCGAGCCTTCGAACCAGCAGGAAGCCTATGAAATGACCCGCGTCGCGTTCGACTACTCTGAGTCCCGCACCATCCCCGTGATCATGCGTCTGACCACCCGCATGGCCCATTCCCGCGCCGTGGTAACCCCGGCCGACGACATCCGTCCGCAGAACGAACTCCACTACCCCAAACATCCGAAACGCTGGGTCACCCTGCCGGTGAACGCCCGCGTCCGCAACCGCGAACTCATCCAGGATTACGCGAAGTTCGAAGCCGACGCTGCCGTATCAAAATTCAACTGGCTGACCGACGGTCCCGACCACAGCATGGGCATCATCGCCTGTGGCATCGCCTACAACTACCTGATGGAGAATTATCCGGACGGCTGCCCGTATCCCGTGCTCAAGATTTCGCAGTATCCGTTCCCGCGTGAACTGGCCCTGACCCTCGGCGCCATGGTTCCGACTATCCTGGTGCTGGAAGAAGGCCAGCCGCTCGTGGAGACGATGCTTCGCGGCGTCTTCCCCGCCAAGACGAAGATTATCGGCCGCATCGACCATACCGTCGTCCGCGACGGCGAACTCTCGCCCGACGACGTCCGCAAGGCCCTCGGGCTCCCTGCCCTGCCGACCTTCGCGGCCTCTCAAGTCCTCGCCCCACGGCCGCCGGCACTCTGCATGGGCTGCGGCCACAGGGACTTCTACACGGCATTGAACAACGTGCTGAAGAAAGACTACCCTACCGCCCGCGTATTCAGCGACATCGGCTGCTACACCCTCGGCTACATGGCTCCGTTCAACGCCATCCATACTTGCGTTGAGATGGGCGCTTCATTTACCATGGCACAGGGCGCTGCCTATAGCGGCACCTGGCCGGCTGTGGGCGTCCTGGGTGACTCTACCTTCACCCACAGCGGTATGACCGGCCTGCTCGACGCCGTCAACTCGAACGCCGACGTCGTGCTCTGCATCTCCGACAACCTGACCACCGCCATGACAGGCGGGCAGGACTCCGCCGGTACGGGCCGCATCGAAGCCATCTGCGCAGGCCTCGGCGTAGATCCGGCCCACATCCGCACCATCGTCCCGCTGCCGAAGAACTACCCTGACATGGAAAAAGTGATTCGGGAAGAGATCGAATACCACGGCGTCTCCGTGATCGTCTGCCGCCGCGAATGCATCCAAACCGCCAGAAGACACGCTAAAAAGTAATCCCCATGAAACAAGATATCATCTTAGCCGGCGTGGGAGGACAAGGCATCCTCTCCATCGCCACGGTCATCGGATCGGCCGCTCTCGAACAGGGACTGCACCTGAAACAGGCCGAGGTGCACGGCATGAGCCAGCGCGGCGGCGACGTCCAGTCAAACCTGCGCCTCTCGTCCGATCCCATCCACAGCGACCTCATTCCCCGCGGCGCAGCCGACCTGATCGTCTCGCTGGAGCCTATGGAGGCGCTCCGCTATGTGCCGTATCTCGCACCGCAAGGCTGGGTCATCACCAATACCGTCCCGTTCGTCAATATCCCTGACTATCCGCCGATGGAAAGCGTAAAGGCAGAGCTCGACAAACTGCCGCGCGTCATCGCCATCGACGTGGATGCCATCGCCAAGGAGGTGGAGTCACCGCGCAGCGCGAACATG
Source organism: Bacteroidales bacterium (assembly GCA_016284265.1). GTDB lineage: Bacteria > Bacteroidota > Bacteroidia > Bacteroidales > UBA932 > Cacconaster. Next base: position 5,748 of record JAEEOM010000191.1, read on the forward strand.
GTGCTGCTGGGTGCCACGGCCGCCGTACTGGGCATCCTGGATCCGGACAAACTCCGTGACGGTATCCGTCGCATCTTTGGACGCAAGGGTGAAGCCATCGTGGAAGCCAACATCAAAGCCTTCGATGCCGGACTGGCCTCCGCCCAAAAGTAAGCGCCTATGAAGTACATGACTGCCGACGAGGCCGTCCGCCTCGTCAAAAGCGGCGATACCATTTGTTGTCAGGGCAGCACCTCCGTGCCCGTTCTCCTGCAGGAAGCACTTGCCCGCCGCGCCGATGAACTGCGCGACGTGCAGATCGTTTCGGGTTTCAACATCACCGAAGGCCCGGCCCCGTTCTGCAAGCCCGAATACAAAGACTCTTTCCTGGTCAACAGTATCTTCCTGTGCGCCGACCAGCGCAAGCACGTGGC
>JAEEOM010000192.1 GCA_016284265.1 Bacteroidales bacterium
GCGTTACGCACCCTTGCGCCGGTCGCCGGCATGTATTGCTACACCCGCTGCCCCTCGACTTGCATGTGTTAAGCCTGCCGCTAGCGTTCATCCTGAGCCAGGATCAAACTCTTCATTGTATAATTTTCTATATAACTCAAGTCAGACCCTGCAACTTTCTAATTCCTTAACAAAGGAATCAACGCTTTGCTCTCTCTGATTTTAATCAAGTTAAAATCGGTACTTGCTTGTACTTGTTTTCCTATTCTTTCAATGAACTGCCGTTCTTTCCGAAACGGGCTGCAAATGTAAGGCGTTTTTTTTAATCCACAAAATTATTTTGAAAAAAATTCAAAAAAAATTCGTCCCGGCCGAAACCGGGACGAAAAAGGATTGAAAACGCTGTGAAAAACCGTTAGTGGACGGTTACCCAGCGACCTGGTACCGAAGCACCGACCGTATTGTCGTACATGGCCTCGCAAGTAAAGGCGGGCAGGTAGAACCGACCTTTGTACGTGGCCGTCAGGCGCGTTACCAATTGCCAATAATGGTTGTGATCCAAATAGATGTACGAATACACGCGGTCATCGCGGAAATCCTGGTAGAAATTGTCGACGCGGTCGACGTGGATTTCCCAACCCGACGGGAAGATCTGTGACACAGCCAGATTGGTGTAGTCAGCCGTGGCCGTGGGATTGATGATGCGGGTAACGACCAGGAAGTCCGTCCCCTGCTCGAGGTCGGTCGGGTCGATAGGCGTGCCATCGGGCAAGATATAAGATACTTCCATCCGCAGGCCATCCGCACGGGCCACTTCCTGACCCTTGTCGGGCACACCGGTAGAACTGACCACCAGATAGACAGGGGCCTTGGAATTGTTGACGACCTCCAGGTCGAGCGAAGTACCATTACCCGGATCCAGCGAACCTTGTGCGATTGCCTTGGCGGATTTGAGAATGGCGTTGGTCTGCGGACCCTTCACACTTACGTTGAGGCCGTCAACTGCGTTGTTCTTCATGTAGTCAGCCACGGCACGGAGCGCCCAGGCCGTGCTCTGGGTACTCATCCAGTGTTTCCGGTCGTTGAGCCAGTTGGCCAGCTGCTCCACACAGCGGAAGGCAGAGGCTTTGTCGCCCAAAACCGTGTGAATCATCGCAGCAATGGCCTGCACTCGTTCGGAGCTGTCGTAGTTCGGGGAGAAGCGATCGAAAGTGCTGGCGCCGACACGCGTGCCCTGCAGCAGGTTGCGGGCGATGTCCTTCTTGCCGTCAAGGGCATAGGCACCGGCCAACAGCAGGCTGCACGATTCGGGCAGCTTGGCGACATCTTCACGCAGACGGTTCATGGAGCCCCGGTCAGGCGTTCCGGCCAGTGCAAGGACATAGCAGGCATAGGCCCGGGAGTCCGCATCGTAGCTCTTGTTCGAGGCAACTGACTTGAGATAACTCAGATTCGACTTTTTCAGCGTAGCAGGGACGGAATATCCCGCTTTCTGGGCCTCTATCATGAAGTGCGTGGCATAAATGCTGGCCCAGCAGCTGGCACCTGCATAAGAAGAGGTACCCGGCCAGTAGGTCATACCACCACCAGAGATGGCGAAGGTGTTCAGTTTGTCCAGGGTTATCTTGATATTCCTTTCGGTCTTCGCACGGTCTTCCGCATTCAGTTCGGTCAGGTCGGCCAGATAGAGCTGCGGGAAGGCTGCCGAGACCGTCTGCTCGAGGCAGCCGTGCGGATAGCCGGTCAGATAGTTCAGCCGGTAGTCCAGATCGATCGGCGGAATGGTGGAAGCTTCCACCTTCACCTCGTTGGTGCCGGGACGTCCGACCAACGTAAACGGAAGTTTGACTGTCTTGCCGCCCTCGATCAGTTTGACGATCGAATTGGTGGTACGGGTATTCGGTTCCCGGATGTCAATTTCCAGGTCTTCGGCGGAACTGTCGCCGCCACCCTTGGCCACAGTGTGGATCTTGCCGATGCCGGCCACATCGGAAGCCTTCAGCGTAAAGAACACCAGTTCTTCACCGGCCTTGCCCATGTGGACGGAAGCTGTGCCGGATCCCGTCAGGGCGCCTTCGGTCTTCACTTCTACAGAAACGTCACCGATACCGTCCTTATTGGTAAAGATCGTGACCGGAAGGACCACTTCTTCTTCCGTGCCGATCACGCGCGGCAGCGTGGCCTTGACCATCACCGGCTTGGTGACCATCACGTTCTTTTCGGCAGCTCCCATTGCATGGCCGTCGGATGCGATGACCATGGCGCGGACGTTGCCGATGTACTGCGGAATCTTGACGGTATGCTTTCCGCTTGCCTTCGCCTTCACGGTGAAAGGACCCAGGAAGAGAGAGACCGGCTTGAAGCGTTCAGCCTGGGTGTTCGGGGTGACGGCATCTCCGCCTTCCCCGTCACCACCGATGGCGAACAGTTGTTCCATACGGGCGCCGTATGCACCGATGATCAGGTCGTAGAGATCCCAAGTCCGGACACTGAGGGCTTCCGTCGCATAGAACGTATTCCACGGGTCTGGCGTCTTGAAGCGCGTCAGACTCAGCAGACCTTCGTCGACCAGGGCCACCACGTAGCTCATCGGACGGCCGTCCTGCTCCTTGACCGTGAAGGAAACCTCTTTTTCGGGCTGGACCTCTCCTGCGATGTCGATCACCGGGTGGAGATGCGTCGCGCTTTCATCCACGAGGATGCGCTGGACGCCGAACATCCGGATCGGGGCATCGTTCTCTGTCTGATTGTAGGGCTGGATCAGTGAGACCGTGGCATAGATATTCGGTGCCATGCCGCTCTCGATCGGAATCGAGATGTCGGTCTTTTCGCCTTTGCAATCCACCCAGAAGGTCTTGAGCACCCGGCGGCCCTTCTCGATGGAAACCAATGCCCGGGCGCCGCTCGCTGACGGAATGGTCAGTTGGGCCGTTTCACCGACGACGAACTTGTCTTTGTTGAGAGACATGGGCAGACGGATCGCCGCGTCGGAATCACCTTCCGTACTCGACTCATAGTTGCTGCGGACCATTGTCACGGTGGAAGCGGCATGACCGCCGGACAGGTCGGTCACACGGATGAAGAAGTTGCCGCTCTCTTCTTTTGAAAGATTGAGTGCAAATTCGCCGGTACCGCCAGTCAGGGTGACGGTCATCTCCTTGAGCGGTTTGTTGTAGGAGTCTTTCGCATAGGAAGCCAGGCCCGATGAGGAGGAACTCCACCACCATTCCCAACCAATCCGATAGATCTCCACGCCAACCTTGACAGGAGAAGTGACGGGAATACCGTTGGTATTGACGGCCACCAGTTTGACGGTGTGCGTACGTTCTTTTTCAAGGAATCTGGATCCCCATTCCGTCTCCTGCTCGGGCACATACAAGCCGATGTAGGTGTCGTACGGGGATACCGTCGTCGTGTAGCGGTCAATGCTGAAGTCGCCGCTCTTTTCGAACACGCGGGTGGTGACAAGCGCCGTCAGCATGCCCGGTACGCGACCGACGTTGCCGATGCTGGCATTGAAAGTCAGCTTACCATTGGCGTCGGTACGGCCCTTGAAGAGTTCCTTGCTCTCGCCCGAGAAGCTGCGGGAACGGTCTTCGAACACATAGTCCTTATACTTGTCAAAGGACGTGCGGCCGCGGCGAAGATCCACGTCGATCCGGGTCTCCAGATCCTTGGCGGGATTGCCGACCAGCCAGCGGGCTGAGATGTTACCGCGGATCGCGCGGGCCGGAGCGGCCGGTTTGTCATTGAGTGCCAGGTCGATGACGATGTTGTTGGGTTTCACTGTCTCAATCTTGACCGTCTTGTACCACGTCTGGCCGCCAGCGGTTACCGCCACTTCCCAGTTACCGGTCGGAGCGGCAGGCGACGTGGTGAAGTGGAAGCTGTACATACCGTCGTAACCCGTGTTGTTGACCAGCGTGCTGATGGTCTGTCCCTGCGGGTTGCTGAGTACGGCCGTCACAGGGTGGCCGGCAGGGAGGACACCCTCTTCGAGCATCGACACAAACGTGATATGGATATCATCGCCCGGACGCCAGACACCGCGTTCTCCGAAGATGAAGCCCTTCTGGCCCTGGCGCGAAGCATTGCCATCCACCTCGAATCCACTCATCGAGATGGAATTGCCATAGCTCATCGACAGATACGCCTTGTCGTTGCCCTTGCTTACGATGATGGTCTGCGCTTCGTCGTCGGGTACCGAGCAGGTGAAGCGGCCACCCGAACTAGTAGAGCCTTCACCGATCACCTGGTTGACCGAGTTGTACAGGGTCACCTTCGCACCATTGACCGGCTGGGCCGACAGGATGTCGGTCACGAAAATCGTATAATCGCCCTTGTCGGATCCTTTGGCGATGGCCGAAAGGTCGGAGACCAGGATGTTGCGGACACGGTCTTCGTAGTCGTCGTAGCTGCCGAAGTAGTAGCTGCTCTCATAATGGTCTTCGTTGAATTCGGCCAGCGGATCGACACCGCGGATCTCAATGCGATAGATCGCACCGCGGTCCACTTTCACCAGGTCGGACAGATGGAGGCCGTACGTGTTCAGGTTGCGCAGTTTGGCCGAATTGGTGCTGCCCAGCACCAGGGTCGTATCGAGGATCACGCGGGCCACGTTGTCGGTGTAGCAGTAGCTGTCGTTCAAGCCGTTGCTCTGCAGGAACTGCAGCACGTTGTTCTCGTAGATGCGCTTGACGCGTACCCGCGCTTTCTCATAATTGATAGCCTGGAAGGGCAGGTTCACGTCGCCCGAGGAAGGAAGCACGGAACCACGGGCCAGAAACTTGACCATCGGCTCGCCCGACGGAATCTCGAACCAGCGCTCGTAATCCTCTTCGAGTTTCTTTCCTTTCACACTGCGGATCGCCTTGCTGACCGAAAGGAACTGCTTCTTCTCCGCCTTGACGGTCGGGTTGATCTTGAGCACGTTTTCATTCACGATGAAGGAAAGCTTGCCGGCACCCGGCATCGCGATCAGGTTCTGGAAATCCTGCTTGGGATCGAGCGCGGCGGAGAAGGCGATCTCGTAGCCGTAAGGCTCCGCCTTGACTTCGCCTTCCACCACAGCAAAGGATCCCTTGGCCGGAATCTCATAACGGCGGCTGCCTTCGGCCGCGTATTTCGGCCAGTCGTGGACCACTTCCATGACACTTTTCTTTTCCGTGGCCAGAATGTTACCGACCGTGGCGATGTGCGTCCTGCCGTCCTCACCATGCTCCCACGACACAGCAGCGGCGGTTCCCTTCACGGAGAAACCACTTTCCAGATACTTGCCGTCCAGAACCTCGGGCGAAGTGATCTCCACGCGAACCTGGTAGCGGTCTTCACTGTCCGGATAACCGGTCAGCTTGCTGTAGTCGAACAGCAGGACCGGGGCCAGGGTGGAAAACTCAAAGGTCTGTTTCCCGCCGGAAACGCCGGCTATCTTGCCGAAATCAGCCGTCACCTTGTACGTGGTGTTGTACTCCAGCGCCTGCTTCGGAACGATGCAGAGGGTCTGCGGATCCACGATCTGGACATCGAAATCGACTTTCGGGGAAATGGAAACCGCCTTGCGGGCGACTTCCTGCGCCTGTTCGGTGTCCTTCAGGGTGAAAGCGTCGAAAAGGCGGACCGTCACCGGGTCGTCGACCCGGATTTCCCGGGAGTAGCTGGCAATGCTGTCGCCGGTTCCGCCGCATCCTGCCGCAGCGAATAACGTCAGCACGAAACTCAAGACAAAAACGAATCTTTTCATATCACAAAGGAATTTTGCCTAATTTTGCTATATAATGCAAATATAGGAAATCGCGTGGAGAATCGGAAGAATATTTTGCTCCTTTGCGCCGTTTTGGCCGGGTTGATTCTCATCGCCTTGTTGCTCAGGCCAGGAACCTTGTTCGACGATCCTGTGTGCGCCGTCCTGGAGAGCCGTGACGGACAGTTGCTGGGCGCCCGTATCGCAGCAGACGGCCAGTGGCGCTTCCCCGCATCCGATTCCGTTCCCGACAAATTCGCCACCTGCATCGTCACATTCGAAGACAAGCGTTTCTGGCATCATCCCGGCGTCGATCCGCTGGCCATCGCCCGCGCCCTGCGCCTCAACACCCGTCAAGGCGAAGTCCGCAGCGGCGCCAGCACCCTGACCATGCAGACCATCCGCCTGAGCCGCAAAAACCCGCCGCGGACCATCCCGGAGAAAATTTGGGAGATGGTGCTCGCACTCCGGCTCGAAGCCTACACCAGCAAAGATGAAATCCTGGCCCTCTATGCCGCTCATGCCCCCTTCGGCGGCAACGTAGTCGGGTTGGATGCCGCTGCCTGGCGGTATTTCGGCCGGCCTGCCGACGAACTCTCCTGGGCCGAAAGCGCCACGCTGGCCGTGCTGCCCAACGCCCCCGCCCTGATCCATCCCGGCAGCCGCCGCGACTTATTGCTGAACAAGCGCAATTTCCTGCTCGACAAACTCTGCGAGAACGGTGTACTCGACCCGCTGGAATGTGAATTGGCCCGGGAAGAGCCCCTGCCCGACAAGCCCTGGCCCCTGCCGGAAATCGCCTATCATTATCTGGAGACCCTTCGTAAGCAGCAGGGCGATCACTTGTACGAGAGTTCCCTCGATTACGCCCTGCAGCAACGGGCTGAAGCCGTCATCCACCGCCACCACGAAGTGTTCGCCACCAACGAAGTGTTCAACCTGGCCGCCCTCATTCTTGACGTCCATACCGGTAAGCCTCTCGCTTATGTCGGCAACGCCGGTCACACTTCTCGGGCACACGGCGACAATGTGGACGTAATCCAAGCGCCGCGAAGCAGCGGCAGCACGCTCAAACCTTTGCTCTACGCCGCCATGCTTGACGAAGGCGACCTGCTGCCCGACATGCTCGTCTCCGACATTCCGTTTCACTATAAGGACTTTTCACCCAACAATTTCAACCACACGTTCGACGGAGCTGTCCCGGCCCGCGACGTAATCCGGCGCTCGCTCAATGTACCTTCTGTCCGGATGCTGCACGACTACGGGGTCGAGAAGTTCATCGACCTGCTGCAACGCCTCGGGTTCACGACCATTTCCCGCGGCGCCGACATCTATGGCCTCTCTTTGATCCTGGGCGGCGCCGAGATCAAGCTTGGGGAACTGGCATCGGTGTATGCTTCGCTGGCACGGGAACTGGGAAGCCCTACGGAAAGCCGTCGCCCGGCCCCGCCACTTTCGCGCGGTGCGATCTGGTGCACCTTCGATGCCCTGACCGAAGTCAACCGCCCGGAAGAAGAAGGAGACTGGCACACTTTCAGTTCCACCCGGAAAATAGCCTGGAAAACCGGTACCAGCTATGGCAACCGCGACGCCTGGAGCGTCGGCGTGACCCCCGACTATGTCGTGGCCGTCTGGGCTGGCAACTGCAACGGCGAAGGCCGGCCGCTGCTTACCGGCGTGGGGTATGCCGCCCCGGTCATGTTCGACCTGTTCAACCTGCTGCCGCCCTCCAATTGGTTCGAGATGCCTTCGGACGAACTGGAAGAAGTGGAATGCTGCGCATTGAGCGGTCATCCCGCCACGGATCTTTGTGAAGCCGACGGCGTGACAACCGTTTGGGCACCCAAGGCACCGCACCAACCCGACCCCTGCCCCTACCACCGCTTGGTTCATCTCAACCCCGACGAGACCTGGCAGGTGGACAGCGACTGCTGGCCTGTCTCCGAAATCAAACACGTCTCCCGTTTCGTGCTTCCGCCGGCGCAGGAGTGGTATTATATGAAATCGCACAGCGGATACCATCCGTTACCGCCCTTCCATCCGAACTATGCCGGCTATCGGCGGTCGGGCGCGGTAGAGATTATCTATCCACAGGAAGGCATGAGCGTGGCTGCTCCGGTCGCCCTCGACGCCCGCAGCCAGGGCGTAGTTCTCTCGGCAGCTCACAGTGACCCTGACGCCACGCTATACTGGCACCTTGACGGCACCTACCTGGGGATGACCACGCACGGAGAGCACAAACTCAGCATCGTCCCCACTCCCGGCACCCACACGCTGACCGTCCTCGACGCCAACGGTCACTCAGCCGCCGTCCACTTCTCCGCTTATTAGCGCGTAACAAACCAGCCGGAAAGAAAAATTTGGATTATTTATCGGAAAAACGCTATCTTTGCAGTCCCATAGATGGTGGATGTAGTTCAGCTGGTAGAGCATCGGATTGTGGTTCCGAGTGTCGTGGGTTCGAGTCCCATCATCCACCCAAAAGCGCCGAGCCTTTTCAGGCCCGGCGCTATTATGTTGGTGGATGACGAGGATCAGGCAGCAGGGTTAGTCTGAGACGGGACGGATGCAGAACCCTTTATAGCGTTGGTCGCTGCCATGTGTCATACCGTCAGCGTTGAATTTTATCATCCATGCGAAATCCGAACGTCTATCAACAGCTAAGAAGGATGACCAGTAGTAGCCGGCTGTACCTGAATCGTTGAGTTGCTGTTTATCTCTGCAGCCACCGGCGGGAAGGAAGATACTATGGTCTGTGAATCCTTCTACCCTACTCGTCACGAGCATTCCTGACTGACGGGTACCGTTATAATTGTCCGTCCACTGCCAATCACAATTCATTTTCAACCAAGACCAATCAGCTTCGTCAGGTACCCGCCAGGTGCCTCCCCAATTCTGCCGTGCCGCATCGTCGGCGTAATCGCATTCAAAGAATGCCTGATACCCGTCACCGATAAATTCATAAGAAAATCCGAACTCTTGGTCATAAATCTCAAGCTGCAGATTATACCAAGCCGGCGCCCAAGAAGAAGAAGGGTTATCCCAATCAATAAAAACAGATTCATCTTCATAGGTATATTTGTTGAGATACCGCCAGCCATTTTCATCAGGATTGGTCTCTGAATCGGGGATTGACGCCAACGAGTAATTGCTCCAGGAGAAAAGCGACTTGGTGGCCGTTTCGCCCCAGGCGTAGAAATCGCCTCTTTGTGTCGGTCTTTGCGCACCCAGGTCCATCGTTGCCCATTTCACGCCATTGCCCATATCCACACCGGCGTGGCCATTGATGACAGTAGGACCCCCCTTGACGGGACGGACGGCATATCCAAAACAACGACCGCTGAAGTTGACGGACAGCAGAACCTGTTCTATTTGATCTATTATAGTTGTCAAACCCTTCTCAAAAAACAACGAATTGGCAAGTTGAGGATCCATCGTGTTGAGTGTAGATGACCAGTAGTATCCCTTCACTCCGGCGGATTGAGGTCCATACGAGTTTTGAAGGCCGCTGGCAGGAAGGAATATCTTCTTTGTTAAAGCTTTGTTCATCACAACGACTCCTTCCGTACTGATTGGATCATTAGGAAAATACATGTTGTAATCGTCGGTAAAGAACAAGTAGCAGTTATCAATCAGTTCTTTCCAATCTGCAGCACTGGGTAAGCGTGTATCCGAGCCAAAGCAGGCATGAGCGACATCGTCTTCGGCCTGCAGCATAGCATAGTCGCTTCCGGTGTACTTGGTAAAGGAATACGGGGTACCAAACTTATAGGTATCCCAACTGTAATTGGTCTTCGTTTCAGTCTCGCCCCAGGCGAAATAATCGCCGTAATCCTCCGGACTGCTGGCGCCCAGATTCATCGTCGCCCACAGCGTGCCGCTCGGCAGGTCGAGATCAACGAAGAGATTGTCATACTCAGGCACAACCTTCAACGGCTTCATCCAGTCCAATTTGTTGCGGCTAACCGTAAAACTGTTTGTCGTCGATTTCTCGAAAACACCTCCCATTTTATCCGTCACGGTGATGGTGAAGCCTCCCGTAAAGGTCGTCGGGGGGATTACGAACCAGAAGTCCGTGTATTCACTGCTGCTGGTTCCTATCGTGACAGGAGGATCGCAGACGATGGTGATGGCGTCTGTGGCTGTCTGGTCCATCACGACAGCGGGCGTCCCTCCAAGGGGCATCGTGATGGATGCCTTGCCGGCAATCTTTTCCCCGTTGTTGCCCCTGATGGTGACCCGGCTGACCGCGACATTGTCGCCATAGAGCTGAAGGGAGAGATATCCGCCGACATTCTTGAAGGCCAGGAAGTTGTCATCCGCCACGGCCACCATGGTATTGGCTCCTATGCCGAAGGACTTCTTCTTGTAATACTGTTCGGCGGGAAGCACCGTCGTCAGCATGCCGTCAGCACTGATCGCCGTCGCGTCCTGATAAGGATACATCGCGTACACGTAATCGATATCCGTTCCTTCCGCCTCGCTTACCACCTCAAAACCGCCCGCCGTATCGCCGTCCTCGCCCGTAAATGCATACACCGCTTGGCCTGTCGTCATGTTGAAAATCGAGATGCGGTCGCCTGCATTCCAGAGAACTTTCAGGTTTTCATCCGCATAGACTTTCGTCTCAGGAGAAGAAGTTCCTTCCGTAGAAGCCACGAAAACAGTTTTCTCCCCGGAGGCAACGGCCCGGGAAGCGCCAAACTGCTGGTCAATCTCAGTCGTGCAGGACGCCAGCAACAACAGCAGCGTCGCCAAGGATAAGAGCCTTTTCATAACAAAAGAATTTTCATCAAATATAACGATTATCAACGATTCGGCAAAATAATGGACGCGTGAGAGTTATTCCGAAATAATATCTAACTTTGAGAAAAGAAGTCTATGGGCATTCAGCTCATATTGAAATAAAGAAGCAGTTTGTGCCGTTATTTGTGGCCGTATGCTGATGATGACGGGATGGGCTACAGAAAAAAGTCGCTCTGAGAGCTCTGTAGAGCATCGGATTGTGGTTCCGAGTGTCGTGGGTTCGAGTCCCATCATCCACCCCAGAAAGCCTGGTCGAATCGTTCGGCCAGGCTTTTTGTTGCAAATAACCGAGTTTATTTGTAAATTTGTTAGTTGGACTTCGAACAATGAAACGCGATCCTTATCCGCAAAGACAATTCAAAGATGTTGCCGGGTCCTTCGACTACGTTGCGATGTCTCCGGTCGTTGCGTTGCTGGGGATGCTGCCGATTTCAAACAAAGCGTCCATCGGAATCAACGATAAGGGCATCTGGCTCTGGCACATTGATGCCGCCGGAACGCTTTCCCTGCGCCTGTTCCCCCAGAATTGCCAACTGGGGTTCTTTGAATGGCCCTGGATCCGGGAAATCCAGGTAAGTTACAGCCGGAAAATGGCTTATCTCCTGTTTCATGACTTGGACACGATCCTGCAGAAGGTTCTTCTCTGCCAGCAGACGGAAGCTTTTCAGAAGGCTTTCCTGACGAAAGTCTCGGGTCAGCCGGCACTACAGTTCCCGTTGACCAGCCACAAGCATTTTACGGCGCTGGATTATGTGGCCAGCCACCATTACACGCATGTGTTTATCGTAGAATAGCCTTTCTTCTTTTCGCTCCGGGAATGTCCGGACGGTTGCCATCTTGCTACTCGACGTCGAACTGAATGCTCTGGCCCGGAAGGATGTAATCCGATTCGATGGTCAGATCGCTGCCGCTGGCAACCTTGTCGATGAAGACCAAAAGAGTGTCTCCGGGCAGCAGGCCTTTGAGAGAGGTTTCGCTGCGAACCCCGCCGACCGCCAGATAGGCGTCGCGGTAGATGGGTGCGATGCCGGTATTGGTAACGAAGGCGGCAGTCCGCTCTTTATTGGCATAAAGGCCGGTCAGGACGAAGTGATAGCCGCAGGCCATGCTCGCCTCCTTGAAACGGGAGGCCGTGCCGTACTGGCCGGACGGGGCGTCGTTGGCGATCATGAAGCTGATGTGGTATTTGGCGGAGGCCTGCTCCCAGGTGACGCCGTACATCCCGGCCGGATTCAGGAAGTTTTTCTGGTCGGCGGAGGTGTAGTAGCTGATTTCACCGCCGCAGGCGCCTTTTTGCCAGCGAGTCCCTTTGCCGATGGCGTTCCAACAGTTTTCGTTGTAATCGCCTTCATGGTTCTTGTGCATGAAGCTGTCGTCGAACAGGCCGAAGGTCAGCGACATCAGGGAGGCATCGCCCACGACGGGCGAGCTCTCGGCCGCATCGATCGAGATAAGCCAGGGAATATCCAGTGCACCGGCCAAATAGGTCAGGAAATCTTTCTGATAGGCATCGGACGGGAAATTGACGCCCGGCTGAAGCGGCGTACCGAAAATATGGTATTCGCTCCAGTGGCCGAAGCCCACCTCAACGAAAGCGATGCGCGGATCGTCCCTGTAGGCGGCGTTGAAATCGGCATAGAACTGCTTGGTGAACCATTGCAGTTCTTCATTCGTCCAGTCGGCATACCAGGTGGGGCCGTCTTCATTCTCAAAAAATGTTTCCTTGTAATCAGGCAACGCTTTGATATAGGCGGGCACGGCGGTAGTTCCGGGCTGGCCGTCTACGCTGCGTTCGCCGGGATACTCATAGCGGAAGCGGACCACCGCCTGGTGTTTTCGCGATGCGACATCGGACAACCACTGATTGAAGGTCCGCCAGTCATACTGGATCTTCCCATCGACCTTGCCGGTGACGACCTGACTAGGCAAACAATAAGCATATTCCAACGCGATGGACTTGCCGTATGCGGCATTCCGCTCGCGGGCGTTTTCGCTCCAAAGTACCAGCCCGGTGCCGGGCTGCACGGCATCGACCCGGCTTTGGATGCTGACGGGAGCATAGGATTTGTCCAGTTCGTCAGGAATGACGGTTGGCGCGCAAGCATTGGCCAGCAGCGCCAGCAGAAGAATCAGGGAAACGTTTTTCATCGAAGGATAAAAAAAAGGCCCGGCCGAAGCCGGGCCATGGGTTTTACTCGACGCCTGCGAGGCGCTTGTAGGTGCCAAGACGCCACTTGGCGAATTCTTCGGTCTTGGCGAAGAGTTCGGCGGCATTCTCGGGGAACGACTTCATCAGGGAAGCGTAGCGGACCTCACCCTTGAGGAAGTCCTGGAACTTGCTCCAGTCAGGATCGGCTTTGCTGTCGAGCTTGAACGGATTCTGTCCGGCAGCCTCCAAAGCCGGATTGTAGCGGTACAGATGCCAGTAACCGCATTCAACGGCACGTTTTTCCTCTGCCTGGCTGTGACCCATACCTGCCTTCAGGCCGTGGTTGATACACGGTGCATAGGCAATGATGAGCGACGGGCCGTCGTAGGCTTCAGCTTCCTTGATGGCATTGAGGAACTGGGGCTGGGAAGCACCCATCGCCACCTGGGCCACATAGACGTAGCCGTAGCTGATGGCCATCATGCCGAGGTCTTTCTTGCGGATCTTCTTGCCGGAGGTGGCGAACTTCGCCACGGCGCCGGCCGGCGTGGACTTGGACGACTGGCCGCCGGTGTTGGAATACACCTCGGTATCGAGTACAAGCACGTTGACGTTCTCGCCGGAAGCCAGCACGTGGTCAAGTCCGCCGTAGCCGATGTCGTAGGCCCAGCCGTCACCGCCGAATACCCACTGGCTGCGGGCCGGGATGAAGTTCTGGAGCTCAAGCAGCTGCTTGCAGATGTCGCAGCCGCACTCCTTCATCAGCGGAACAAGGGCGTCGCAGATCTTGCGCGTGACAGCGGCGTTGTTGCGGTCGGCGAGCCACTGCTCGAAGAGCGTCTTGATCTCGGAAGAGCAGCAGTTGCATTCCAGGCCTTCGCGCATGAGACGTGCGACGGTCTCACGTACGCGGTCGGAACCCAGGTGCATACCCAGACCGAATTCGGCGTTGTCCTCGAAGAGGGAATTCTGCCAGGCCGGGCCGTGTCCTTCGGCGTTCTTGCAGAACGGCGAGGACGGGAAAGCAGCGCTGTAGATTGACGAGCAGCCCGTAGCATTGGCAATCATCATGCGGTCGCCGAAGAGCTGTGTGATGGCTTTGATGTACGGGGTCTCTCCGCAACCGGCGCAGGCACCCGAGAATTCGAAGAGCGGCTGAGCGAACTGCGAATTCTTGACATTCTGTTCCTTCGGGGCGACGGTATCCTTGTAGCCCACGTTGGCGTGCAGGTAATCAAAGTTGGCCTGCTCAGCTTTCTGTCCGTCGAAATCCTTCATCACGAGGGCCTTCTCCTTGGCCGGGCAGACGTCGGCGCAGTTGCCGCAGCCCGTGCAGTCGAACGGAGAGACCTGCATCGTGAAGGTGAATTCCTTGAACTGGGCGATACCCGGTTTGCGCTTGATGGCAGCGGGGGCTTTTTCGCCTTCGGCAGCGGTCATCAGGAACGGACGGATGGCAGCGTGCGGGCAGACGAAAGCACACTGGTTGCACTGGATGCAGTTGGCGGGGTTCCATTCGGGAACCACCACGGCGGTGCCGCGTTTCTCATAGGCAGCGGTGCCGGCGGGAATCGTGCCGTCCACCATGTCGCCGGAGAAGGTGCTCACCGGCAGGTCGTTGCCGTTCTGGGCAGCCACCACGTCGGCCACGTTGCGGATGAATTCGGGAGCCAGGCGGTTGTAGTTCGCATGGACGAACCGGCCGGTGGCGTTCTTCCAGGATTCGGGAATCTCCACTTCGACATAGTCGCCGCCGCGGTCCACGGCCGCGTAGTTCATCTTCACCACATTTTCACCCTTCTTGCCATAAGACTTGTCGATGGCTTTCTTCATGTAGGCCACGGCCTCGTCGTACGGAATGATGCCCGTGATCTTGAAGAATGCGCTCTGCAGGATGGTATTGGTGCGGCCGCCCAAGCCGATCTCCGCCGCAATCTTGGTGGCGTTGATCAGGTAAAGGCGGATATGCTTCTCCACGATGGTCTTCTTCACGAAATCGGGAATGCGCGTAAAGGTCTCCTCGGTGTCCCAGAGGCTGTTGAGCAGCAGCGATCCGCCTTCTTTGATACCCTTGAGCACATCGTACTTATAGAGATAGGACGGCACATGGCACGCCACGAAGTCGGGCGTCGACACGAGGTACGGCGCATGGATCGGCTGGTCGCCGAAACGCAGGTGCGAGCAAGTGTAGCCGCCGGATTTTTTGGAGTCGTAGTCGAAGTAACCCTGGCAGTATTTCGGGGTGTGATCGCCGATGATCTTGATGGTGTTCTTGTTGGCACCCACCGTTCCGTCGGAACCCAGACCGAAGAATTTGCACTCATAAGTACCCTTCTTCACAATGGAAACTTCTTCCTTGAGCGGCAGCGACTTGAAGGTCACGTCATCGACGATGCCGATGGTGAAGCCGTTCTTGGGTTCGCGAAGCTTGAAGTTGTCGAACACGGCGATGATCTGGGCGGGGCTGGTATCCTTGGAGGAGAGGCCGTAGCGGCCGCCGACAATCATCGGGGCCTGGTCGCCCAGGTCGGCGATGACGCTCTTGACGTCGAGGTAAAGCGGTTCGCCCAGGGCGCCCGGCTCTTTGGTGCGGTCGAGCACGGCAATGCGCTTGGCCGTCTTGGGCAGGGCCCGGAGGAAGTACTTCGCGGAGAACGGACGATAGAGCCGGACCGTGATCAGACCCAGTTTCTCACCGCGGGTTTCGGCCAGGTAGTCGATGGTTTCCTTGATGGTCTCGCAGACAGAGCCCATGGCGATGACGACGTTCTCGGCATCTGGTGCGCCATAATAGTCGAATGGCAGATAGTGGCGGCCGGTCAGCTCGCTGATCTCGCCCATGTAACGGGCCACGATGTCGGGGACGGCTTCGTAATACGGGTTCGAGGCTTCGCGGGCCTGGAAGAAGACGTCGGGGTTCTGGTTGGTACCGCGGGTGACAGGCTTGTTCGGATTGAGGGCTTTGGCACGGAAAGCGGCCAGGGCCTTGTCGCTCACCAGCGGGCGCAGGTCTTCGGCCTCCAGCATCTCGATCTTCTGGATCTCATGGGAGGTACGGAAACCATCGAAGAAGTGGACGAACGGCACACTCGACTTGAGGGTGGACAGATGGGCCACGGCGCCCAGATCCATGGCTTCCTGCACACTGGCGGAGGCCAGCATCGCGAAACCGGTCTGGCGTACGCTCATGACATCCTGGTGGTCGCCGAAGATGGAGAGCGCCTGGGCGGCGAGGGTACGTGCCGAAACATGGAAGACGGTCGGCAGCAGCTCGCCGGCAATCTTGTACATATTGGGGATCATCAGGAGGAGGCCCTGGGAGGCCGTGAAGGTAGTGGTCAGGCTGCCAGCCTGGAGGGAGCCGTGCACAGCGCCGGCGGCACCGCCTTCGCTCTGCATTTCCGTCACTTTCACGACTTCACCAAACATGTTCTTCTTACCGAAAGCGGCCCACTCGTCCACGAGTTCCGCCATCGTCGAAGACGGGGTGATCGGATAGATGGCCGCGTGCTCACTGAACAGATAGGCTACGTGAGCCGCGGCGAAATTGCCATCACAGGTGATGAATTTTTTCTCTTTTGCCATACGACTATAAGGTTTTGATAAGTTTCTAACTGACAAATATACAAAGATTTTACGCGATTCCCGCAATTTCCGTCACTGCGGGCGCAATTTTCCGTACCAAACCCTGCAGGACCGTGCCGGGCCCGACTTCCGTGAAAGCGGCGGCCCCGTCGGCAACCATGTTCTTCACGGTCTGGGTCCAGCGGACCGGTGAAGTGAGCTGCATCAGCAGATTGTGCCGGATTTCATCCGGATCGGTATGCGGCAAAGCATCGACATTCTGGTAGATTGGGCACGCAGGTACCTGGAAATCAGCTTTTTCAATAGCTTCCGCCAGTTCCTTGCGGGCGGGTTCCATCAGTGGCGAGTGGAAAGCGCCGCCCACTTGCAGCGGAAGGGCGCGCTTGACGCCGCGGGCCTTGAGTTCCGCGCAGGCAGCCTGGACGGCCGCCACTTCACCGGAAATCACAATTTGTCCGTCGTTGTTGTAATTGGCGGGAATCACCACGCCTGGGGTTTGGCTGCAGACTTCCTCGATCATCGTTGCCTCCCCGCCGATGATGGCGGCCATCGTGCCGGGCACAGCCTCGCAGCAACGCTGCATGGCATGGGCGCGGATGGACACCAACCGCAAGCCCTCTTCAAAGGAAAGTGCACCGGCAGCCACCAAGGCGGAGAACTCACCCAGCGAATGACCGGCGACCATATCCGGACGGATGCCGGCGCAGAGCGCGGCGGCTACGGAATGCAGGAAAACAGCGGGCTGCGTCACGGCCGTAGCTTTCAAATCGTCGGCCGAGCCCGAAAACATGATTTCGCGCAAGCCGAAACCGAGAATGCTGTCGGCAGCGTCAAACAGGTCACGTGCCTGGGGATCACGCACATAGAGTTCCTGCCCCATTCCCGTAAACTGGGACCCTTGTCCCGGAAAAACATATGCTTTCTTCATATTACTTTCATTTTTGCGGGTGCAAACATAAGAAATTATCAGCAAGAATCCTTAACTTTGAAGGAAATACCCTTCCCCATGAAAAAACGTTACATTCTTCTTTCCCTGGCCGTTCTGCTTGCAGGCTGCCAGCCGAAGCCCCTGCCCCAGGAGCAGCTGACCCGCCACGACGCGGAAATCAACGCCATCATCGCCCAACTGTCTCTCGAAGAGAAAGTCGAAATGCTCCATAGCAAGACCAACAT
Organism: Bacteroidales bacterium; assembly: GCA_016284265.1. Taxonomy (GTDB): domain Bacteria; phylum Bacteroidota; class Bacteroidia; order Bacteroidales; family UBA932; genus Cacconaster. Next base: position 17,433 of record JAEEOM010000192.1, read on the forward strand.
GTCGTCCGAAGGCGTGCCGCGCCTGAACATCCAGGACATCAAATACTGTGACGGACCTTTCGGCATCCGCGAAGAAGGTGTTCCGAACGGTTTCATGTCGGCCGGCTGGACTACGGACTCCGCCACCTACTTCCCCACCGGGTCCGCCCTGGCAGCCACCTGGTCGGAAGACCTCGCCTACCAGTACGGCATCGGCATGGGCACCGAAGCACGCCGCCGGGGAAAAGACATCATCCTCGGCCCTGCGGTCAACATCCAGCGCCTGCCGGTCGGTGGACGCACCTATGAGTACCTCAGCGAGGATCCCGTACTGGCCGCCATGCTGGGAACCAGTTACGTGAAAGGTGTCCAGGACGCCGGCACAGCCGCCTGTATCAAGCACTTCGCCCTCAACAACCAGGAGATGAACCGCGGCAGCGTAAACGTCGTCTGCGACGAGCGCACCATGCGGGAAATCTACCTCAAACCCTTCGAAGTCATGGTACGGAAAGGCGGCGCCATGGCCGTCATGCCGGCCTACAACAAGGTCAACGGCGACTACTGCTCCGAAAACGAACACCTGCTCAACGAGATTCTCAGGGGCGAGTGGGGATTCAAAGGCATGACCGTATCCGACTGGGGCGGAACCCATTCGACCATGGGAGCCGCACTTCACGGACTCGACGTCCAGATGACAGGCGACACGTATCTCGGTCCGGCCCTCATCGACTCCGTCAAGGCCGGGAAAGTTCCCGAATCGGTAGTGGACGACAAAGTGCGGGAAATCCTCCGTGTCCGCTTTGCGGTCGAAGCCATCCCGGAAGACAAATGTAATCTGGAGACTGCCTCTACGCCCGAAAGCCGGGCCACGGCCTACGAAGTGGCGCGCCGCTCCGTGGTCCTTCTCAAAAATGAGGGGAACATCCTGCCCATTAAAAAGGAAGTGAAGAAAATCGCCGTCATCGGCCGCAACGCTACCGCCTTGACCCAGTCCGGCGGCATGGGTGCCGGGGTAAAGGCCCCTTACGAAATCACGCCGCTTCAAGGACTTCTCAACCGCGCGCCGGAGGGCGTCGAAATCAACTATGCGCCGGCCTATAAAGACTATCTGGGTATGTTCGCCCGTTGGAGAGGACCCCAGTTCCTGGAAGAGCATCCGGAAATCGCCGCCGAAATCAACGCCCCGGCCGATCCGGCCATGCTGGCCGAAGCCGTTGCCCTGGCCGCCGATGCCGACCTCGTCCTGTATTTCATCGGAACCAACAAATATATCGAAACGGAAGGTTCCGACCGCACGGACATCGATCTCCCGCTCTGCCAGAACATCATTGCCGAAGCCCTCACTGACGTCAACCCGAACGTCATCGGGGTCGTGATCTCCGGCGGTCCTTGCGACCTCTCCACCGTCGAGCCGATCCTCCCGGGTTTGGTACAGGGCTGGTGGAACGGCCTGGAAGGCGGCAACGCCCTGGCAGACATTCTCTTCGGAAACATCGCCCCTTCCGGGAAACTTCCCTTCACCTTCCCCGTAAAACTCGCGGACTCCCCGGCCTATGCCCTCGACAACTATCCCCAGAAAGCCGAGGTGGAGGGTGACCTCTTCGGGAACCTCTACCGGCAGGACGTCAAGGGCCAGAAGCGGGCGCCGATGGGGCCGGCACACTATGCCTCGACGGCCTATTATTCCGAAGGTCCACTCGTGGGCTACCGCTGGTTCGATACGAAGAGTGTCCCCGTCCTGTATGCCTTCGGACACGGCCTCTCCTATGTGCCTTTCTCCTATGCGGACATGAAAGCCAATAAGGCTTCCTATGGAGCTGACGACGTAATCAAAGTCAAGTTCCGCCTCGGGAACCAGGGTTCGATGCCGGCCGAAGAGGTGGCTCAACTCTATGTCCACCGGGTGGATGGTCAGGTAAGCTGGCCTGTCAAGGAGCTCAAGGCTTTCCGCCGTGTCGCCCTGGCCGCCGGTGAAACGAAGACCGTTACCCTCGAGATCCCCGTCAGCGAACTCCGCTACTGGGATGAGGCAGCGAACGACTGGGCTTTGGAGCATGGCACGATTGAACTGTTGCTCGGCTCCGCCTCCGACGACATCCGCCAGACCGTCACCGTGAAGATCTGATGCCGGTCCCACGGCTGCAAAAAAAAAGTGGCTACCCGACCGGATAGCCACTTTCCTTTTGTCATACCCGGTCTGACCGGGTTCTTGTTTACTCGATGAAACCGACGATCTGGCCTTTGACGACCTTGGCGCCCTGTTTGGCGTTGATCGAGACGATGCGGCCGCTCTTGAGGGCCTTGCATTCCTCGAGGCCATAGTAGGCCTGGACCCAGCAAGCGGGCTTGCCTTCCTCAATCTTCGTGCCGATGGCCGGAGCGACGGACTCGCCCGCAGGATCGATGCTCCAGGTCAGCGTACCGGCGGCGGGAGCCTGGATCGGCTGGGCGTCAGGATGCTGCTCGGTGTACTTCTCGATGTCGAAGGCGGGACGCTCCACGACCGGACGCTCGATGATGATCGGGGCGCCGGCTTTGGCACGGGCGGCTTCCAGATCGTGCAGGAAGCGCTTCTCGGCTGCACCGCTCTTGTAGTCGCGATACTGCGTCGGGTGCATGGCCAGCTCGAAGAGTTCCTCGTCGTCGGGACCGAACTCCCAGCCGTTCTCCTTCATCTCCTTGCGGTATTCGTCCATGTCGTCCGGATAGAGGGCCTGGACGTCGCCTTCGAAGAATTCGAAGCCCTGCTTCGCGGCGAGTTCCTTGATTTCCGGCGCCACAGGGCCCGGCAACACGCCGCTCTTGCCGAGGATCATGCCCCAGATGCTCTTGTCGGTGAGGAGGCTGTAGCGCGGTTTGCCCTGCGCTTCAGCCATGATGTTCATCAAGGCAATGTTCTTCACATACTGGCTGAACGGGGTCACCAACGGCGGATAACCGACCTTCGGCCATACGTATTCTACTTCTTCGAACAGTTTCACCACGAGGTCGTCGAGCGAAACTTCGGGCTTGCCGTTGTTGCGGAGGTACATGTTCACGGCCGGATGGACGCCTTTGAGGTCGGCCATCATGGAGCCCATCATGCCGCCCGGAAGGCCGCAGCCCACGAGCAGGGAGGTGAGGTGATGGTTGGTCGGCTCGATGAAGTAGCCCAGGAAGTCGTCGATGAACTTCTGCGTGAGGGCGCGGGCTTCCATATAGG
>JAEEOM010000193.1 GCA_016284265.1 Bacteroidales bacterium
TCTCTGAAACAACAGTGGTTTTGGTCATCGGCCTCTCGGTCGAGGCCGTGAGGGTCATGTTGCTGACCCGGATGTCGATTCCGAGTACGGAGTCAATCGGGTCGGTGCAGGAGACGAGAAGGAGCGCGGCGGCCAGCAGGCCGAAGCAGATATGTCTTTTCATGATGATTACCAGATTTCGTGACCGATTCCTTCATTGTTGCCCGGCTCAAGGCTGGAGAGTTCGGGAATGACTTTCAGGGGATTCATCCAGTCGAGTTTGTTGCGGGTAACGGTAAAGCTCCGGGTCGTGGATTTGGTGTACGTCCAGCCCTTGTCGTCCGTGACCGTGATGGTAAAACCTTGTGAGAAAGTCACGGGCGGAATCACAAACCAGAAATCCGTGTATTCCTCGGCAGTCGTGCCGAGTTTTACCGCCGGTTCGCAGACGATGGAGACAGCATCCGTTGCCGTGGCGTCCATCGTTACCGTCGGGGTGCTGCCCAGCGGGATCGAAATCGATGCCTTGCCGGCAATCCGGTCGCCATTGTTCCCCTGCACCGTGATCCGGCTCACGGAAACATTGTCGCCATACAGACGGAGCGACAGGTAGCCGCCCACATTTTTGAATGCCAGGAAATTCCCGTCCGAAATCGCCACCATCGTGTTGGCCCCGATGCCGAACGAATGGGTTTTGTAAGCTTGCTCGGCCGGAAGTGTCATCGTCAGGACGCCGCTGGTGCTGAGCGCGGTCTCTGCGCGGTAGGGATAGACAGCATATACATAATCGACATCGGCGCCGGAGTCCTCCTCCCCGATGGGTTCGAAACCGCCCGCCGTGTCTCCGTCATCGCCATCGAAAGCGAACTGCCAGTTATACGTATTATTGTTGAAAATGGAAATCCGGTCGTCTGCATTCCAAAGGACCTTCATGTTCTCGTCAGCATAAACTTTCGCGTCCGGTATGCCACATGATTCGAGAGAGGATTGGAATATCACTTTGGGGACATCAGGGCCCGTGACTGGGGCGTCATTGAACTGCCGCTCGATTTCTGCTGTACAGGAAACCAGCAGGAGCAGCAACGTCGCAATAGAAAGGGATCTCATAGAGCGGAAAAGTGTACTTCTTACAAAGATATGAAAAAGAATCAACAGACACAAATAAAGCCGCCCAGGGATACGGGCGGCTTTTTTGGCGCGTAACTTTCAGTGTCATACCCGGCATGAGCGGGCATCTGTGCCTCAGTCTTCGATCCGCTCATGTAATACGGCCTTGCGGAGTTCAAAGTTTTGACCGAGATATTTCTTGCGGACTTCGGGGTTGTTGGCCAGTTGCTCAGCCGTACCGCTTTCGAGGATGGAGCCTTCGTAAAGGAGATAGGCACGGTCGGTGATGGCCAGGGTCTCATGGACGTTGTGGTCGGTAATGATGATGCCGATGTTCATCGTCTTGAGTTTGGCGATGATGTGCTGGATATCTTCGACGGCGATCGGATCGACGCCTGCGAAGGGCTCGTCGAGCAGGATGAACTTCGGATTGATAGCCAGCGCACGGGCGATCTCGCAACGGCGCCGTTCACCGCCGGAGAGCTGGATGCCCTGACTCTTGCGGACCTTCTGGAGGCCGAATTCATCGATCAGCGTCTCGAGCCGCTGCAACCGGTATTCCTTGTCGAAACCGGCCATTTCCATCACCGAGAGGATGTTGTTTTCGACGCTCATGCTCCGGAAAACGGAGGCTTCCTGGGCAAGATAGCCGATTCCCTTCTGGGCGCGTTTGTACATCGGGAGTTCGGTGATCTCCTCTTCACCTAGGAAGATGCGGCCATCGTTGGGCTTGATGAGGCCGGTGATCATATAGAAACTCGTGGTCTTGCCGGCGCCGTTGGGCCCGAGCAGGCCGACGATTTCTCCCTGCTCCACTTCAATGGAGACACCCTTGACGACGGTGCGCTTGCCGTATTTCTTGACCAGATTTGTACAGAACAGTTTCATCGCTAGCTGATTTCCAATCCAAAATCTTTTTGCAACCCATTGAATTCGGGCGAATTCTCCTGCAAATATTTTGCCTTGTCTGAAGGCATGTAGATGACACGGCCCTTGTCTTCGGCCGGTTTTACATCGACGACCAGCCGAAGGGTGGGATCGCCGAGCGTACGCTGCAGGAAGGCTTCCATCCGGGCGCGGCAGTTGCGGTCGATCCACTCCTGCTGGGCCAGATTTCCCACATAGAAATGGATCTCCTTGCCGATGAGGACCGGCGTTGCCAGGGAGATGGCGGAAGAGAGGCGGGGCATCCGGCTTTCGCTGTCGGCCAAGGCGAACCAGGCAGCAGAGAGAGCGGCTTCGTCGGGTCCGGCGTTTTCGGCCACAGGGGCTGCCGCCGGCTGGGCGGTTGGTGCAGGTTCGGCTTTGGCCTCCGCCATCATGGCTTTGAGGGATGGCCCGGTAGGCTTGCGAGATGCCCGGTCGGGGCCGGGCATGACGCCGGGGCGTTCCACCGGCTTGGCCTCCGTCGGCTGCAGCTCCGCAGCTTTGGTATTCGTTTGGCTTGCAGGAGAATGCTCGCTACGCCGAATACCACCCGCCGCTACGCCTTGCGCGCCATTGGTGGCGGCCACGCTCTGTGCGCCATCGGTAGCGGTTGCGAACTTCGCCGTCAGATTGCAGAGTTTCATCAGGGCGAATTCGATGAGGAGGCGGGGGTTGCCGCTCTGTTTGTAGGCGGTCTCACAACCGGAGGTGATGCCGAGTGCCTCGAAAAGGAAGCCCAGGGAGCATTTCCGTGCATAATCCAGATAACGCTGGGCGACGGACGGGGCCAGTTCCAGCAGTGTCCGGGAAGCTTCGTTCTTGCAGACGAGCAGGTCGCGGAAATGGGTGCTCAGCCCACCGATGAAGCTTTGGGCGTTGAAGCCTTTCGACAGGATCTCGTCGAAGGTCAGCATCGCCCGGGCATAGTCTCCTCCCAGGAAATCATCGGTCAGGTTGAAATAATATTCGTAGTCGAGCACGTTGAGATTCTGGATCACCTGCTCGTAGGTCACTTCTTTCCCGCAGAAGGCGACGGTCTGGTCAAACAAGGTCAGGGCATCGCGCATGGCGCCATCGGCTTTCTGGGCGATGATGTGCATGGCGTCTTCACTCATCGTCACCCCTTCCTTGGCGGCGATGGCCTTCATGTTGCGGACCATGTCGTCGACGCTGATGCGATTGAAATCATAGGTCTGGCAACGGGAGAGGATGGTCGGAAGGATCTTGTGCTTCTCGGTGGTGGCCAGGATGAAAATCGCATGGGCAGGCGGCTCTTCGAGCGTCTTGAGGAACGCATTGAAGGCCTGCTGCGAGAGCATGTGCACCTCGTCGATGATATAGACGCTGTAGCGTCCGACCTGCGGCGGAATCCGCACTTTGTCGGTCAGGGCGCGGATATCGTCCACCGAGTTGTTGGAGGCGGCGTCGAGCTCGTGGATGCTGTAGGAACGTCCTTCCGCAAAGGAGCGGCACGATTCACACGCACCGCACGGTTCCAGGTCCGGTCCGGGGTTGCTGCAGTTGATGGTCTTGGCGAAGATGCGGGCGGCGCTGGTCTTGCCTACGCCCCGCGGGCCGCAGAACAGATAGGCGTGCGCCAACTGTCCCCGCAGGATCGAGTTCTTGAGCGTCCGGGCGATGTTCTCCTGGCCCAGCAGCGTCTCGAAGCTGTTGGGACGATATTTCCGGGCAGATACGATGAATTGTTCCATAGCCTACAAATGTACGAATAATTTATCTATTTTTGCCGCATGATTTTTACGAAGACGTTTGAAAGCGGCCTTCAGTTCGCCTTCCGGCGCACCCGGTCGCAAGTGGCCTATTCCGCGCTCGCCATCCAGTCAGGCACGCGCAATGAACCCGAAGCCCTCAGCGGCATCGCCCACATGACGGAGCATATGCTCTTCAAAGGGACGCTGAAACGTACGCCGCAGCAGATCAGCAACCGCCTCGAGATGCTGGGCGGCGAGTTGAATGCATATACCGCCAAAGAAGAGACTGTCCTCTATTCCACGGTCCTGAAAGAAGATACGGCCAAGGCTGTGGACCTGCTCTTCGAACTGGCCTTTACCTCCACCTTTCCACAGAAGGAACTTGACAAGGAACGCTGCGTAGTGATCGACGAGATCAATATGTACAAGGATTCTCCTTCGGAATGCATTTTTGAGGAGTTCGAGCGATTGCTTTTCGGACCCAGTCCGCTCGCCCGTTCCATTCTAGGCACGACGAAGAGCCTCAAGAAGATTGATTCGGAGGCACTGCGAGACTATGTTGGGCAGGGCTTCCGACCGGAGAACATGTGTATCGCCATCGTGGGCAACCTGACGCCGCAGCGGGCTGAGAAGATCGCCCGGCAGGCTGCTGCCAAATACATCCCTGCCGACTACGTACCTGCCGCCCGGCCGGCGCGCCCTGCTGTTCCGGCCGAACTTCCGGTACCGCCTCGCTTCGAAAAGGAAGTGGCCAAGAAGAACCACCAGATCAACTGCATCATCGGCACCACCGCCTATTCTTATTATGACGAACGGCGGATGGAGATGGTCCTGCTGGCCAACCTGCTCGGCGGACCTGGCGCCAACTCCCGGCTCAACCAGCAGCTGCGCGAGAAAAACGCCCTGGTCTATGCCATCGACGCTTCCTTCACCCAATTTGCCGACAATGGTTCCCTGATGATCTATTTCGGCTGCGAAAAACCCAACCTCGACCGCTGCATTTCCCTGGTGCACGGCGAACTGGCGGCCCTGCGTGACAAACCGCTCAGCGAGCGGGCGCTCCGTGCTGCGAAGAAGCAGTTGCTCGGCCAGTTGGCCGTAGCCTCCGACAATGGCGAGTCGCAGGCTTTGTCGATGGCCAAGAGCATGCTTGTATTCGGCGACATCCTCTCCGATGAAGAGGTACGTCGCCGCATCGATGCCATCACGGCAGAAAGCCTCCAGCGCGTCGCCGCCTCCGTGCTGGCAGAAGAACGTCTGTCAACCCTTATCTTCAAATAGCAGGAAGGGCAGGCTTGCGCGCCACGGGTTTGGCGGAGAAAACGGACGAAATGCTGGTCAGTCGTCCAGGTCGGAGGCTTTTCCTTTGTACTCCGGGGAACGTTTTTCGAGGAAGGAGCGGATGCCCTCCAGATAGTCGGCACCTTTGTAGACGCGCGTCCGGTAAACGTTGATGCGCTCGAAAGTCTCCGAGGGAATCAGGTTGGCGGCCTTGCTCAAGGCGCGGAACTGGCGTTTGATGGCGCTGATCGACAGGATGCTGTTGCGCCGCAAGGGCGCAAGGAACTGTTCTTCCAGCACCTGGTCGAGAGTCTCGGCCGTGGCCACCCGGTTGATGAGGCCGACGTTCAAGGCGTCCTGTGCCGTGATGGGCGTGGCCAGGAAGAACATCTCGCGGGCTTTGTTGATGCCCAGCTGGTTGATGAAGTGCATGATGCCCGAGGCATTGTAAGGGATGCCGATCTTGGCCGGGGTGATGGCGAAGGTGGCCGTGTCGCTGCTGACAATCATGTCGCACGAGAGGCAGAGGTCGCAGGCGCCGCCCCAAACGGTTCCGTCAACGCGCGCAATGACCGGGATGGCCACGTCCTGGACACTTCGGAGCAAGCGTTCCATCGGTACGTTCCAGGCCAGCGGGTCTTCTCCGGTCTGCGGCAGTTCCCGGATGTCGTGTCCAGCGCTCCAGACTCCTTTGTTGCACTGGGCCTTGAGGACGATGCCCACGCATTCCTGGTCGTAGGCAGCCTGGATGGCATCAGTCAATTCCTGGCACATCTCCTCGCTCAGGCAGTTGAAATGTGCCCCGTTCTGCATTTCGATGAAGCAGATACGGTCTTGGACAATTGTGTTTACAAGCATGGTGCGAAGATTAATGGTCTGTTTCGAAGAAGGCGCATCCGTCACAGCCGCTCTCAGGGCAGACGTCGGGACGCCTGCCCTCGGCAGCAGCTTTCTGGTTGCGTTTGCGCCACATCCGCAATTCTTCCTCTTTGGCGCACACGATGCCCTGGCGGCGGAGCTCCTTGTTGTGGGAAATCTCTCCGTCGGGGAACTTGCCGTCCTTTTTGACCAGGATGGTCACGGACATGCCGATGACAGCAAGCGCCAGCAGGGCAAGAGCGAGCAGGAAGACGGCCATGGCGAAGCTGTGTCAGATTTGCTTGAATTCCGGTACGATCGGGTGGTCACCTACGGTCAGCACGGGTGGAATCTGCATCACCTTGAAGGCAGCGCCTTTCTTGAGGCGGACGACACGTTCCACCAGTGCAGCGTCGGCACCGCGTGCGATGACTTCTTCGGGCTTGAGTTCTTCTTCACACAAAGCATGCAGCACGGGGTCCAGCAGTTCGTATTCCGGGAGGGAGTCGCTGTCCTTCTGGTTCGGCCGCAGCTCTGCGGAAGGTGCCTTGGTCAGGATTGCTTCAGGGATGATTTCCCGCTCATACAGGGTGTTCTCGTAACGCGAAAGCTCATAGACCTGCACTTTGTAGAGATCGGCGATCACCATGATGGCGCCGCAGAGGTCTCCGTACAAAGTGCCGTATCCGGTGAAGAGTTCACTTTTGTTCGAAGTGTTGAGCAGCAGGGCGTCGAAACGGTTCGACCAGGCCATCAGAATCATGCCCCGGATACGGGCCTGGATGTTCTCCTGGGCCACACTCCATTTCCCCAGTTCGAAGAAACGGATCATCTCGATCATCGCACGTTTGTAGATTTTCTCAATGGGGACGATGTCATAGCTGATGCCCAGGTTGTTGGCCAGTTCGATCGAGTCGGTCACCGAGCTGAGGGAGGAAAACTGCGAGGGCATCAGGATGCCATGGACGTTTTCGGCGCCCAGCGCATCGACGGCCAAGGCGGCCACGATGGCCGAGTCAATGCCGCCGGAGAGGCCCAGAACCGCCCGCTTCTTGCCGGCGGAGGTGAAGTAGTTCCGGATTTTTCCGACGAGCAGGGCGTGGATCTCGGCAATTTCGCGGGTGGGTTCGAGGATCATGGTTAGCTGCGGATAAAGAGGTCGCTGACCGGTTCGTTGTGGTAGATGTGGTCGATCACGTCGGCGAAGAGTCCGGTCATCGACAGGACGGTGAACTTCGTGTTGTCCTTCTCCGGCTTGAGGGGAACGGTGTCGGCGACGATGAATTCCTGGATGGGGGAGGCGTTGATCCGGTCGTAGGCAGGACCCGAAAGGATGGGGTGGGTGCAGACGGCACGGACGCTGAGGGCGCCGCGTTCCATCAGCACGTCGGCGCACTTGGTAATGGTCCCGGCGGTGTCCACCATGTCATCGACGATGACGACGTTGCGGCCTTCGATTTCACCGATAGCGGTCATGCTGCCGATGACGTTGGCTTTCGTGCGGTCTTTGTGGCAGATAATCAGCGGGGCGTTGAGGTGACGGGCATAGACGTTGGCCTTTTTCGCGCCGCCCATGTCGGGCGAAGCGATGGAAAGGTTGCTGAGATTCATGGCCTGAATATACGGGATGAAGATCGAACTGGCCCAGAGGTGGTCGACGGGAATGTCGAAGAAACCCTGGATCTGGGCGGCGTGGAGTTCGCATGTCATCACGCGGTCGCAGCCGGCCGCCGTGAGCATATTGGCCACGAGCTTGGAAGCGATGGAGACGCGGGGACGGTCTTTGCGGTCCTGGCGGGCCCAGCCGAAATAGGGGATCACGGCGATCACCTTGTAGGCGGAAGCCCGGCGGGCGGCGTCAATCATCAGCAGAAGTTCGAAGAGGTTGTCGGCCGGCGGATTGGTGCTTTGGACAATGAACACCGTGGCACCGCGGACGCTCTCGGTGAACTGCGGTTGGAATTCCCCGTCGCTGAAGACGGTGAGTTCGGAATCGCCGAGTTTCGTGTTCAGTTTCTGCGCAATCTGCTCTGCGAAGGTGCGGGAACCGTTGCAGGCGAAAAGCTTGAGTTTGTGATCGTATTCTTGCATGGAAGTCGGGAAATAGTTGTAGTTATAGTTGTTTAAGGATAGTTTCGATGTAGTTCAGGATCTCTTCGCGGCCCTGGCCCGTCTCGGCGGAGGTGCAGAAGGTGGGCGGGAGCTCCTCCCAGTTCTCGCGGAGCACTTCTTCGTTGCGGGCGACCTGCGCCTTGAGGGCGTTCGGGCCCAGTTTGTCGCACTTGGTGTAAGTCAGGGCGAAGGGGACGCCTTCGTTTCCCAGTTCAGTGATGAAGTCCCGGTCGATGGCCTGCAGGTCGTGGCGGGCGTCGAGCAACACAAAGAGCAGCACGAGATCTTCGCTGTGGAGGATATAGTCGCTGATGATGTCCTGGAGTTTCTCGCGGCCTTTCTTGCCCATCCGGGCGTAGCCGTAGCCGGGCAGGTCGACCAGATACCAGGCGTCGTTGATCAGGAAATGGTTGACAAGCTGCGTCTTGCCAGGTGTCGCGGAGGTATGGGCCAGGCCTTTCTGGTTGCAGAGGCGGTTGATGAGCGACGATTTACCGACGTTGCTCCTCCCGATGAAGGCGAATTCCGGATGACGGGTTTTCGGCTTCTGGTCCGTGCGCTGGCTGCTTCCGGCAAAGAGGGCCTGCTTGATGATCATGGTCGCAGAGAGATTACCGTACAAAAGTACGAAAAAAATCGAGGATTATCGGCTCATTGTGTATTAAATGAATTCTTCGTTCACAAATATTTTCCGTATATTTGTAAAAGGGATTTGTGAATATGGAGAGAAATACCATCGGCCTGCTGGCCTTGCAAGAACAGGTCAGGCAGGCCCTTGAAGATACTTTTTATGAAACCGTCTGGCTGCAGGCGGAGATCAGCGAACTGAAACAGAATCCGTCGGGTCACTGCTATCTGACCTTGGTGGAGAAAGACCCGCGGTCGAATGCACTGCTGGCCAAGGCTCCTGCTATCGTCTGGGCTTCCACCTGGCGGATGGTCAAGCCTTATTTCGAGTCACAGACCGGCCGGGCGCTGGCCCCGGGCCTCTCGGTGCTGATCCGGGTGCAGGTGAACTATTCGGCGCTTTACGGCTTGTCGCTGATTGTTTACGACATCGATCCCTCTTTTACGGTGGGCGAATTGGAGCTGGCCCGCCAGCGGACGATCGTCCGGCTGCAGGAGGAGGGGATGTTCGGGATGAACGCTGCCCTTCCGCTCCCTGTTCTGCCCCGCCGCCTGGCCGTCATCTCCAGCGCGACAGCCGCCGGCTACCGGGACTTTCAACGGCATCTCTCCGAAAATGAATACGGGTTCCAGTTCCGGACGACACTTTTTCCGGCCGTGATGCAGGGGGCCGACGCGCCGGCGAGCATCATCACGGCGCTCGACGCCGTGGCGGCGGAAGCGGAGGCTTACGATGCCGTGATGATCCTGCGGGGCGGCGGCGGTGCGATGGACCTCGTCTGTTTCGACGACTACGAACTGGCCGTCAATGTGGCGCAGTTCCCGCTGCCGGTCCTGACGGCCATCGGTCACGACCATGACTTTCATGTGATAGACATGGTGGCACACACCCACGTCAAGACTCCGACCGCGCTGGCCGACTGGTTGATCGAGCGCTTCGCGGGGGAAGACTGGCAGGTGGACCTGCTTCTGCAGAGGCTGCATCTGGCTGTCCGTGCTAAGGCTGAAGCGCAGCGCGGTGTACTCGAATCCATGCGGTTACGGATCTCGAACGCCGTGGCGGTACGTCATGGCGATGCCTTGCACGCCCTCGATCTGCTGCAGCAGCGCCTTGATGCCGTCAATCCGCAGCGTGCCCTCGACCGCGGTTTCCTGATCGCCCTCAAGAACGGCCGTCGTGCCGCCTCCGCTTCCGTCTTCGCTCCCGGAGACCGCCTTACCCTCCTTTTCCGGGACGGGACCGTCGAAGCGGAAGTACAAACAATGTATGCTGCTCCTTCTCCTTCTGGGAGGATGTCAGAGCCGTCTGGAATAGGATCTGAGTGACGGCATGGTACAGGGGCTTGTAAATCATCTTCTTTTTTTATATCTTTGATTCGATGAAAGAGCAACGGAAATACGAAGAAGTTTTCGCTGAGTTGGAGGCGCTGGTCAAGGGAATCGAAGATCCCGAGCGGGATCTTTCGGCGATCGGTGCCGACGTCAAGAAGGCAATGGACCTGATTGCCTGGTGCCGCGACTATATCCGCGGCAGCGAAGAAGCCATGGAAAGACTGATGAAAACAGAATAACGATGAAAATCTGGAAGAAAGACCCGTGGCTGGAGCCGTATGGGAAGATTGTGGAACGGCGCAACCAGCAGATCGTCATCCGCAGGCAGGAGATTGCCGGATATGGAAAACCTTTGAAGGATGCCATCAACGGCGCCATGTATTATTGTCTGCACCGCGAGGGCGACGCCTGGGTGTTCCGCGAGTGGGCGCCCAATGCCACGAAGATTTACTTGCTGGGCGACTTCAACGGCTGGCGTCGGAGCGAAGAATGGGCGCTCAAGCCGCTCGGCGGCGGGAACTGGGAGTTGCGGGTTCCGGCAGAACGGATCGCTCACGGCGACCTTTACAAATGGTATATCGAATGGCCCGGCGGCGGGGGAGAACGGATTCCTGCCTATGCGACCCGCTGCGTGCAGGATCCCGAAACCAAGGTGTTCTGCGCCCAGGTCTGGGCGCCGGAAAAGCCGTACCGTTGGCGGAAGAAGCGTGGCCCGAAGGTAGCCAACCCGCTCATCTACGAAGTGCATATCGGAATGAGCGGCGAAGAGCCGAAGGTAGCCTCGTTCACGGAGTTTCGTGAGCATGTGCTGCCACGTGTCATTGAGACGGGATACAACACGCTGCAGATCATGGCTTTGCAAGAGCATCCCTATTACGGGAGCTTCGGCTACCAGGTGTCGAACTTCTTCGCTTTGAGCAGCCGGTTCGGCACACCGGAGGAATTCAAGGCGCTGGTCGATGCGGCGCACCAGGCAGGCATCGCCGTGATCATGGACGTGGTGCACAGCCATGCCGTCAAAAATGAACTGGAAGGCCTCAGCCGGCTTGACGGCTCCTATACGACCTATTTCCACGAAGGTTCGCGCGGCGAACATCCTGCATGGGGCTCACGCTGTTTCGATTATGGCAAGGGGCAGACACTGCACTTCCTGCTTTCGAATTTGAAGTACTGGATGGAAGAATACTGCCTCGACGGCTTCCGTTTCGACGGGGTGACAAGTATGCTCTACTATGACCACGGTCTGGAACGCGACTTCAGCGGTTATCCCTGCTACTTCGACGGCGGGCAGGACGAAGATGCCATCACTTATCTGGGCCTGGCTAACATTCTGGTCCACGAGATGAACCGTAACGCCTTCACGATTGCCGAGGATATGTCGGGCATGCCTGGCCTGGCCGCTCCGCTGCGCGACGGCGGCATCGGGTTCGACTATCGAATGAGCATGGGCGTGGCCGACCACTGGATCAAATGGATCAAGGAGCGTGACGACTGGCACTGGAGCATGGGTGAGATCTGGTACGAACTCTCGGGCAAACGGGCGGATGAAAGGACCATCAGTTACGCTGAGTGTCATGACCAGGCGCTGGTGGGCGACAAGACCATCATCTTCCGCCTGATCGACAAGGAGATGTACTATTCGATGGAGCGCAAGGCACAGAACCTGGTCGTAGACCGTGGCATTGCCCTGCACAAGTTGATCCGACTGGTCACGCTCGCCACCGCGGGCGATGGTTATCTGACCTTCATGGGCAATGAGTTCGGACATCCGGAATGGATCGACTTCCCGCGGGAGGGCAACGACTGGTCGTTCTTCTATGCCAGAAGGCAGTGGTCGCTGGTCGATAACCCCGACCTGCGCTACCGCGGTCTGTGGGAGTTCGAGAAGGCTATGCTCGCACTGGCCCGCGGGAACGCCTTGCTGGCAGAGCCGCCGGTGTGCCTGCGCTGCGATGAGGAAAAGAAGATTCTCATCCTGCGGCGAGCCGGGCTGGTTTTCGTCTTCAACTTCAATCCGGAGCAGTCGTTCGACCATTATGGTTTCGAATTGGAAGGCGGCAGTTACGAGGTGCTGCTAGACAGCGACGCAGCTCGCTTCGGCGGCTTCGCCCGCAACGATGAAACCGTCACGCATCTGACTGTGACCGAGGGGACTTCCGAAAATCTCTATCTCTATCTTCCGAGCCGCACCGTGCAGGTGCTCCGTAAGAAATAATTCGTATATATTATATTTTTCCCTACCTTTGCGAGATTAAAGTTTCGAACGTAAAATGGCTTATTTGCAATTCAACAAGGCAGAGCTCGTGAACCTCGAGTATTCCCTCAAGCGGGAGCTGCTGGCGACCAACCGGACGGGCGGGTACTGCAACACCACGATCGTGGGCTGCAACACCCGCAAGTATCATGGTCTGTTCGCTGTTCCGGTCGAACGCTTCGGCGGTCACCGCTATATGCTCCTTTCGTCGCTCGACGAGACTCTGTTCCAGCACGGGATGCCCTTCAACCTCGGTATCCACTGTTACGGTGATGTCTATGAACCCCGTGGTCACAAGTACATCGTCGACTTCGAAATGAATCCCTTCCCGGTGATTACTTATCAGGTGGGCGGCATGCTCTTCAAGAAGGAGATTCTCTTCGTGGTCGGCAGTGACCAGCTCCTGATCCGCTACACCTTGCTTGACGCCCATTCCCACACGGTGCTGCGGCTCAAGCCTTATCTGGCATTCCGGAGCATTCATGCCCTGACCACGGCAAACGGCGACGCCAATACCCACTATCAGACCATTGACGGTGGCGTATCGTTCTGCCTGTACCGCGATTTCCCGACGCTGCACCTGCAGTTGTCCAAGCCTTGCGAATATGTCCATACGCCCGACTGGTATCGCAATACTGTCTATAAGGAAGAGTATCGCCGCGGCTTCGACTGCATGGAAGACCTCCTGGTGCCGGGCTTCTTTGAAATGCCGATGGAAAAAGGGGAGAGCATCATCTTCTCAGCTTCCACCGAAGCCGTTTCCCCGAAGAATCTCAAGGCCCAGTTTACCCGCGAAGTCAAACGCAGGATGCCGCGTGACAATTACGACGAGTGCCTCAAGGCGGCCGCCGAGCAACTCTTCGCGGTCAAGGGCCCGTTCACCCGGATCTGTACGGGATTCTCGTGGCATGAGATGGGCGGCTTGCGCGAGACTTGCCTGGCCCTGCCCGGCCTGACGCTCTGCCACCGGGGTGACGCGAAGCTTTTTGAGAAAATTCTCTCCGATCTCATTACCGAAAACCGCGAAGCGCTCCTCAAGGGATGCGACCAGGTCGAATCGCCGCTCCGCCTCTTCGAGGCTGTTCAGCAACTTGCCGCCTTTACGGGCGATGCGGCCGGTGCCTGGAAGAAGTACGGCAAGTTCCTCAAGCAGGTGCTGGAAAGCTACCTCTCCGGTCGTCCCGAAGTACAATTGCACGACAACGGCCTGCTGTGGGCCTCAAAACCCGGCGTGGCATTGAGCTGGATGAATGCCTACATCGGCGGCCGCCCTGTAACGGAACGCCGGGGCTATCAGGTGGAGACCAACTGCTTTTGGTATAATGCCGTGTGTTATACCCTCGACATGGAAACCTGCTTCGGGAAGCCCAGTGCCCTGACGGCCCGGCTCTCCGTGGTGAAAGAGGCCATTGAGAACGTCTTCTACGACCTCTTCTGGGTGGAGGCCCGCCACCATCTGGCAGACTATGTGGACGAGCACGGCCAGAATGTCTTTACCCGTCCCAACCAGTTGTATGCCTGCTCACTGGCCTACAGCCCCGTTTCGGAGTCCGTCCAGGCCGAGATCCTGCATGCCGTGACGCGCGAGCTTGTGACTACGCGCGGCATCCGCACCCTTTCGCCGAAGAACCCGCTCTACCGTTCGCGGTACGACGGCAACCAGATCGAGCGTGACACGGCCACCCACAACGGATGTACCCGTCCCTGGCTGCTTGGCCCTTATGTAGCTGCCAGTTTCAAACTCTTCGGCCCTTCGTTCGTCCGGAAAGCCCAGGAACTGATCGACGGCTTCCAGGAAGACATGAACATCCACGGCATTGCCGCGGTAGCCGAAATCTACGACGGAGACCCGCCATACATGCCGCACGGAGCCATCAATTCCGCACTGAGTGTGTCGGAGATTCTCCGGGTGAAATATATGATTGAACAAAATAAGGATAAGGAGGAGTTGTGATGAGAGTCCTGATGTTCGGCTGGGAGTTCCCGCCCCATATCGCAGGCGGTCTGGGTACGGCCTGCTACGGCATGACCAAGGGTCTGGCGCACGCCGGCGTGGAAGTGCTCTTCGTGATGCCTTCCGCCAGTGGCGACGAAGACCAGAGTTCCGTGCGCATCATTAATGCGAGCGACGTGGCGGTGTATGACAACTGCCACAATATCGATGAATTCCTGAGCAAGGTGCAGTTCCTCCGTGTGGGATCCAACCTGCATCCTTACATCGACCCGACCGACTTCACGGAACTGGTCGAAGAAGAGCAGCTCAACCAGCGCGAGGAATTCAAGTTCTGGTTCCGCCAGAAATACAAATTCTCCGGCAAGTACGGGAAGAACCTCATGGAAGAGGTGTCCCGTTACGCGATGGTTGCCGGGGCGATTGCGGCAGAACAGCAGTTCGACGTGATCCACGCCCACGACTGGCTGACCTACTACGCTGGTATTGCTGCCAAGCGCGTGTCGGGCAAGCCGCTGGTGATCCATGTCCATGCGACTTCGTTCGACCGAGGCAGCGCCGACAACATCGACACCCGCGTGTTCGAGATCGAGCGCCGAGGCATGCTTGAGGCCGACAAGGTCATCACGGTGAGCGACCTGACCCGCAACATCGTGATCAACAAATACGGCATCGACCCGTCGAAGGTCGTGACGGTCCACAATGCCGTCGACTTCTCGGGACGTGAGCGGATCGACGTGGAACGCGGCGTGAAGGAGAAAGTGATCACTTTCCTCGGCCGCATCACGTTCCAGAAAGGCCCCGAATACTTCATCGAGGCGGCTGCCAAGGTCCTCAAGGTCTGTCCGGAAACGCGCTTCGTGATGGCTGGCAGCGGTGACATGATGAACCGCTGCATCCGTTACGTGGCCAAGCTGGGCATCGCCGACCGGTTCTATTTCACCGGCTTCCTGCGCGGCGACGACGTGCAGAAGATGTTCGCCCTGTCCGATGTCTATGTGATGCCTTCGGTTTCCGAACCGTTCGGCATCTCGCCGCTCGAGGCGATGAAAACCGACGTGCCGACCATCATCTCGAAGCAGTCGGGCGTTGCCGAGGTGTTGAAATACGCCATCAAGGTGGACTTCTGGGACGTAAACGCCCTGGCAGACGCCATGTACGGACTCCTCAACTATCCGGCTCTCTCCAATCTGGCCGCGGAGAAGGGACGCGAGGAGGTCGACAATTTGAAGTGGGACAGCGCCGCCATCAAGGTGAAGCGGGTCTATGAATCGGCCATCGAAGGAAAATAATAAAAGGTACACCATGAATAAGTCAGTTTGTTTTTACTTTCAGGTCCATCAGCCCGACCGTCTGCGGCAGTTCCGCTTTTTCGACATCGGCAACGACTTTCACTATCTCGATGATTTTGCCAACCGGACCATCGTGCGCCGTGTTGCCGAACGATGCTATCTGCCGGCCAACCGGCTCCTGCACGACCTGATCCTCCGTCATAACGGGGCTTTCAAGGTGGCCTTCTCCATTTCGGGCGTCGCCATCGAGCAGTTCGAGCGCTACGCACCGGAAGTGATCGACAGCTTCAAGGCGCTCGCCGCCACGGGCTGCGTGGAGTTCCTCGCCGAGACCTATTCCCATTCGCTGGCCTCGCTCTCGTCGACGGCCGAGTTCAAGCGTCAGGTCAAGCAGCATGCCGACCTGATGAAACGGACCTTCGGTGTGAAGCCCACGGTGTTCCGCAACACGGAACTCGTCTATTCCGATGCCATCGGCGCCGCCGTGGCTGATATGGGCTACAACGTGATGCTGACCGAAGGCGCGAAGCACATTCTGGGCTGGAAGAGCCCGAACTTCGTCTATGTCAATGCCATTAACCCGCGGCTCAAGCTGCTGTTGCGCAATTTCAACCTGAGTGATGACATCGCTTTCCGCTTCTCTGACAAAGGTTGGAACGGCTGGCCGCTGACGGCCGACAAGTTCGCCGACTGGGCGGTTTCCGCACTCGAGAAAGACGATGTGCTCAATCTCTTCATGGACTACGAGACTTTTGGCGAGCACCAGCGCAGCGCATCGGGAATCTTCGATTTCCTGAATGCCATGCCGGCCGCCATCCTCTCGCGCAGCCTGGATTTCTGCACACCTTCCGAGGCGGCTCAAAAGAACCAGCCGGTGGCACCGCTGCATGTGCCGTTCCCGATTTCGTGGGCGGACGAGGAGCGCGATACCAGCGCCTGGCTTGGCAACGAGCTGCAGGAAGAGGCTTTCAACAAGCTCTATTCTCTGGAAGCTGACGTTTACAAGACCAAGGACGAGAACCTGATCAGCGTCTATCGCAAGCTGCAGGAGAGCGACCATTTCTACTACATGTGCACGAAGTTCTTCTCCGACGGCAGCGTCCACAGTTACTTCAATCCTTACGATACACCTTACGAAGCCTTCATCAATTACATGAATGTCCTGGCAGACTTTGAATTGCGCGTCAAGGACAGACTGAAAGCCAAGAAAAGCAAATAAAGCAAGATGCAAGATCATTACACGATGCCCGACTACCTGTTCGAGACAAGTTGGGAAGTATGCAACAAGGTAGGCGGGATCCATACCGTTATTGCCACCAAGGCCCTCTATCTGGGGACCTCTTTCAAGAAAAACCATCATATTCATATCGGGCCCGACGTGTGGCGTGACGTGGACCAGAACCCGGAATTCACTGAGGATCCCGGGCTCTTCCGTTCGTGGCGTGCCGCGGCTGCCAAGGAAGGCCTCCGCATCCGTGTCGGTCACTGGAACGTGGCCGGCAATCCAGTGGCGATCCTGGTCGATTTCACGACCTTTATCGGACACAAGGATGATATTCTGACCGAGTTCTGGAAGCGTTATGGCGTGGATTCCATCAGCGGCGGCTGGGATTATGTGGAGTCTGCACTTTTCGGTTATGCGGCCGGCAAAGTCATCGAGAGTTTCGTGCG
This sequence comes from Bacteroidales bacterium, assembly GCA_016284265.1. Classification (GTDB taxonomy): domain Bacteria; phylum Bacteroidota; class Bacteroidia; order Bacteroidales; family UBA932; genus Cacconaster. Next base: position 17,104 of record JAEEOM010000193.1, read on the forward strand.
CTACAACGTGAAACCGCACGACAAGGTGGTCGCCCAGTTCCATGAGTGGATGACTGGTGCAGGTCTGCTCTATCTCAAGATGTCGAACCTGCCCATCGGTACCATCTTTACCACGCACGCCACGGTCATCGGCCGTTGCGTGGCAGGCAAGAACATACCGCTTTACGACGGCCTCGCCACGCTTGACGCCGACCGGCTTTCCCACGAATATGGCGTGGTGGCCCGGCATTCGCTGGAAAAGGCGGCTGCCGTCGCTTCCGACGTCTTCACGACCGTGAGCGAAATTACGGCTTTGGAATGCAAGCAGTTCCTGGGCCGTGCCTGCGACGTGATCACGCCCAACGGCTTCGAGAACAGCTTCACCCCCGACGCAGAGCACTATGACGCCTGTCGGGCTGCCGCCCGGAAGAAACTGCTGGAAGTGGCTTCCGCCATGGCTGGGGAAACCTTTGCCGACGACAGTCTGCTGGTGTCCATCGGCGGCCGTTATGAATACAGCAACAAGGGTATCGACGTCTTCCTCGATGCGCTGGCCAAACTGGATGCCGAAGGCTACGCAGGCCGACGCATCCTGGCCTTTGTGATGGTGCCTTCCGGCAACAATGGCCCGGACAAGGAATTGTTGGCCAAACTGGCCGGCAATGGCAGCCACTATACGACGCAGACCAGTCATTACCTGATGGATGACTATGATATCGTGACGCGGCGTTTCCGTGAGCTCCACTTGAACAACAGCGTGGGTGCGCGGCTCGATGTCTTCTTCTTGCCGACCTATCTCACCGGGTACGACGGCATTTTCAACATGAGCTACTACGATCTGCTGATCGGCATGGACCTCACTGTCTTCCCGTCGTACTATGAACCGTGGGGCTATACGCCGCTCGAATCGCTCGCTTTCAGCGTCCCGACCACGACGACCTCGCTGGCCGGCTTCGGTCTATGGGTGCGCGAGCACTGCCAGGAGCCGCATCCCGGCATCCAGGTGATCGAGCGCAACGACTCCAACTACCGGGAGGTGGTGGATGCCGTGGCGGGCCGGATCGTCGAAGCGGCCGGTCTCGATGAAGCCCAGGCTTCCGCCTGGCGCGAGAATGCCAAGAAGGTCTCTGAAATCGCCCTGTGGAGCAACAATATTGTCTATTACAAGGAAGCCTATACCGGGGCTATCGCCAAAGTGCAGGCGGCCCGCAAGGACTTTACCGATATTCCCGACGACCATCTGCAGCCGTTCGCCAAGTATGCGGCCGGCCAACCTTCGTGGTCAAGCGTCTTCATCGGACGCGAACTGCCCGAGCGCCTCAAACACCTGGACGCTCTGGCCAAGAATCTCTGGTGGTGCTGGAACCAGCCGGCCATCGAACTGTTCCGGAGCATCGATCCTGACCTGTGGAAGAAGACCGGCGGCAATCCGTTGCTGCTTCTCGACAAGATCCCGCTCAAACTGTACCGCAAACTGGAGAAAGATCCGATGTTCCTGGCACGGCTTGATGCTGTCTATGCTGAATTCGAGGCTTATATGGCGGAGAAGGATTCGCGTCCGGGTGCCCGCGTGGCCTATTTCTGCATGGAGTATGGTATCGATACCTCGCTGAAGATCTATTCGGGCGGTCTCGGCATCCTGGCCGGTGACTACTTGAAAGAGGCTTCGGACATGAAGGTCAACATGACGGCCATCGGTCTGCTCTACCGGCACGGCTACTTCACGCAGCGCCTGTCGGCCTACGGCGACCAGATTGCCGACTACGAGCCACAGGATTTCACGAAGATTCCTGCTTCGCCCGCCCGTGACAAGGACGGCAACTGGTTGAAGGTGAGTGTGGCGTTTCCGGGTCGTAACCTGAATGCCCGCATCTGGAAAGTGGAGGTGGGCCGCACCGACCTTTTCCTTCTTGACACGGACTACGAAGACAACCTGCCCGAAGACCGCCAGGTCACGCACCAGCTCTACGGCGGCGACTGGGAGAACCGGCTCAAGCAGGAACTCCTTCTCGGCGTGGGTGGCATCCGTGCTCTCCGCGCCTTGGGCATCCAGGCCGATGTCTATCACTGCAATGAAGGCCATGCTGCCTTCTGCGGTTTCGAACGGCTCCGCGAGTACATCCAGAACGACAACCTCTCTTATCCTGAGGCCCTGGAAGTTGTGCGCGCTTCGTCGCTCTTCACGACCCATACGCCGGTTCCGGCCGGGCACGATGCTTTCACGGAAGACTTGCTCCGCATCTACATCTCCCACTATCCGGAACGGATGAAGATTGACTGGCCCACCTTCATGAGCCTGGGCAAGATCCATGTCGAGAATCCGAACGAGAAGTTCTCCATGAGTTTCCTGGCCGCGAATCTGTCGCAGGAGATCAACGGTGTGAGTTGGCTCCACGGTCGCGTGAGCCAGAAGATCTTTGCCCCGATGTGGCCGGGTTATCTCCCGGAGGAACTCAATGTGAGCTCTGTCACCAACGGCGTCCACTATCCCACTTGGACTGCCCCCGAATGGAAAGAGATCCACGAAAAGGTGTTCGGCGAAGAATTCAAGACGCACCACTACGACAAGCGCTGCTTCGAAGGCATTTACGAAGTGTCCGACGAGAAGATCTGGCGTACCCGTCAGACGCTGCGCAAACGCTTGATCGATAAGGTTAAGGAAGTGATGGCCGATACTTCGCTGACCAGTCATTATTCGCCTCACGAGATCGTGAAGATCCGCAAGACGCTGCGCGACGACGTACTGACTATCGGCTTCGCGCGCCGCTTTGCGACGTACAAGCGTGCCACGCTGCTGTTCAGCAACCTTGATCGTCTCAACGACATCGTCAACAACCCGCAGCATCCGGTGCAGTTCCTCTTCGCCGGCAAGGCGCATCCGGCCGACCGGGCCGGTCAGGACCTGATCAAGCGGATCATCGACATCTCCAAGATGCCGCAGTTTATCGGCAAGATTGTCTTCGTCCCGAACTATGACATCACGATTGCCAAACTGCTTGTGCAAGGTGTGGACGTGTGGATGAACAACCCCACGCGGCCACAGGAAGCTTCCGGCACCAGCGGCGAGAAGGCCGTGATGAACGGTGTCATGCACTTCTCGGTACTCGACGGCTGGTGGGTGGAAGGCTACAAGCCGGGCGCCGGCTGGGCCCTCAAGATGGAGCGTACCTACGACAACCAGTCGTTCCAGGACGACCTCGATTCCTCGACGATCTACAACATCATCGAGACCGAGATCGTGCCGACTTTCTACGACAAGGATACCTATGGCATCTCGAAGAAGTGGGTGGAGACCATCAAGAACACGGTGGCGCAGGTGGCCTGCAACTTCACGACGAACCGGATGCTCTCGGACTACTGCAACAAGTATTACGAGCCGATGAAGGAGCGCTCCGCGCGTCTGTTGGCCGACGACTTCAGCCTGGCACGCGACATCGCTTTCTGGAAGAAGCGCGTGCGCCGGGAATGGAGCCACATCGAAATCCTTTCGTTCGTCAAGCCCGACAACGTGAAAGCGTCGATGATCCTGGGACAGGAATATACCTCCGAACTGGTGGCATCGATCGGGGACCTCGATCCGGAAGATCTCGGCGCTGAGATCATCCTGACCGAGCAGAATGCCAAGGGCGAGCATCACATCGTGGCCCTTTACGATTTCAAGTTGGTTTCCTTCGAGGACGGCGTTGCTACCTGGCGGGCGAACATCGTGCCTGAATTCTCCGGTACCTACGAATCGGCTGGCCGGCTCTATGCCCGGAATCCGAACATGCCGCACCGTCAGGACCTGGAACTGGTGAAATGGCTGTAGCGGCGACTGGCTTCTTCGATGGCGTGCATCTGGGACACAAACAGGTGATCGACCAGATGTGCGCCATCGCCCGTCAGCGGGGTGAGGCTTCGATCATCGTGACTTTCTGGCCGCATCCGCGCAGCGTCCTGCAGCAAGATGCCGACCGGCTGCGGCTGCTGACGTCCCTGCAGGAAAAGCGTGACCGCTGCCTGTCCTATGGTGTGGACCGGTTCGAGGTCCTGCCGTTTACCCGTGCATTCAGCAGGCTATCTGCCGAGCAGTTCATCCGCGAATACCTGGTGGAACAGTTGGGTGTCACCACCCTGATTCTGGGACATGACCATCGTCTCGGCCACGACCGCTTCGATTCTCCGCAGCAGATGATGGAGACTGTGGCCCGTTGCGGTGTAGAGCCGGTGCGGGTAGAAGCTTTCACCAACGGAGCATGTGCGGTCAGCTCTACGCAGGTCCGCAGTGCCCTGCTGGCTGGTGACGTGACGGTTGCGGAGCGGATGCTGGGCTACAAGTATGGTCTTTACGGGGTGGTGGTGGCCGGCAACCGGATCGGCAGGACCCTGGGCTTTCCGACTGCCAACATGCAACTGTATGAACCGCTCAAACTTGTGCCCGGCAATGGCGTCTATGCGGTGTGGGTCGATGTGCTCGGCCGCCGCTGCAAGGGCGTCTGCAACATCGGGACACGCCCGACCGTCGCTCTGGGCGGTGCCCGCACCATCGAAACGCACATCCTGGATTTCGACGAGGATATTTACGGACTGGACTTGCGCATCGAGTTTTGCGCGCGTCTGCGCGATGAACGGCGGTTCGATTCGATCGACCAGTTGAAAGTGCAGCTGGCCCTGGACCGGCAAAAGGCCGGCGAGATACTTGTTGCATAAAGAAATAATACTTATCTTTGCAGAAATATTGGACATGGAAAGGGTCCCACGACCGGTGGGATTCTTTTCTTTTTAACTTTGATAAAATGGGAGAAGCACATTATGTCACACAGGAAGGCCTCGACAAATTGCGGGAAGAACTCGCCGCGATGATTGCCGAGCGTCCTGTCATTTCAAGAGCCATTGCGGAAGCCCGCGACAAAGGCGACTTGTCAGAAAACGCGGAATACGATGCGGCGCGCGAAGCGCAGGGTATGCTCGAACTCAAGATCAGCAAGATGCAGGATCTGATCGCCAATGCCAAGGTGATCGATGAGTCGAAGATCAATACCGAAACGGTCCAGATGCTGACCAAGGTCAAGCTGAAGAATCTGGGAACCGGTGCCATCGTTTCCTATACGTTCGTGGGCGAGAGCGAAACCAATATCCGGGAAGGCAAACTGGCTATGACCACGCCGATCGGCAAAGCCCTGATGGGCCACAGGAAGGGCGAGGTCGTTCCGGTCACCGTTCCGTCGGGTGTCATCAAGTTTGAAATCCTGGAAATCTCGATCTAGCCATGGCCTCGATATTCAGTCGCATTGTTGCCGGTGAGATTCCCTCCTGGAAGGTGGCGGAAGACGACCGCTACTACGCCTTCCTCGACATCAACCCGCTGGCCGAAGGCCATACCCTCGTGATTCCCAAGCAGGAAGTCGATTACATCTTCGATCTCGACGAAGAGACCTATACCGGACTCTGGCAGTTCGCCGCCAGCGTGGCGAAGGCCGTCCAGGAAGTCATCCCTTGCAAGCGCGTAGGTGTGGCTGTCCTGGGTATGGAGGTCCCGCATACGCACATCCATCTGGTTCCGCTCCAGACGGAAGGAGACCTCGATTTCCGCAAGGAGAAGAAGCATCTCTCCCCGGAGCGTTTTGCCGAAATCGCCCGGGCGATTGCAGTCGCGTTCAACCAGCAAACCGTTTGAGACGATGAAAAAGTATATCCTCTGGGCTGTCGCCCTGCTGCTTCTTGCCGCCTGCCAGACGGCCCCGGTCGCCCGGATCGTAGCCACCGTTGAAGGCGCCGGCGACAAAGCTGTCGTCCTGCAGAAGTTCAATTACAACCGTCTCCAGACGGTCGATACCATCCGGACCGATCACGACGGCCATTTCAACTACAAAGTGCGGCTGACCGGAAATGCGCCGTATATCTATTACCTGTCGCTGGAAGAAAAACCGGTGGCTTCGCTGGTCCTGCTTCCTTCCGATCAAGTAACCCTCACGGTACCTGCCGAAGGCCCGTTCACGGTAGAAGGATCCGAGGAGTCGGTGCTTTATCAGGAAGTCAATTCCGCCTTCTCCACGGCGTCCGTGCAGATGAACAACCTGGCCGCCTCCTTGTCGGACGACAGCTCCGAGGCTGAAATCCAGGCGGTCAACCGCGCCATGAGCAAGTTGTATGTCGATTACAAACGGCAGGCTATCAAGCACATCGTGAGCCATCCCCGCTCCATCACTTCGGCCATCACGCTGTTCCGTCGCTTCAGCGACAACCTGCCCGTGTTCGGTCAGGAGAGCGATGTGGTGTTCTACAGGACGGTGCTCGATTCGCTTTCTCAGGCATATCCCAAGACGGAATATCTCAAGGCCATCCGCGAGGAACTTGCGGCCCGCGACCATAACCTGGCGTTCGCCTCGCGTTTCGGTGAAGCGGAAATCATCAGCTTCCCCGACCTGATCATGCCGGACGTGCAAGGGCAGGACCGTACCCTCTCAGAGCAGAAAGGGCAGGTAATCATCCTCTCTTTCTGGAGTGTGGGCCAAGATGAGCACAAAGTGTTCAACGTGGACCTGGCCGAGCTCTATGCCAAGTATCATGCCCAGGGGCTGGAGGTCTATCAGGTCAGCCTGGATGTCGACAAGGCCAGTTGGGCTTCGGTGGTGCGGAGCCAGAATCTTCCCTGGATCAGCGTGAATGACGGGTTCGGCGCCCAGTCTCCGGCTGTCCTTGCCTACAACGTGGATCACGTTCCCACGATGTTCATCATCGACCGGGCCGGTGACATCGCTGCCCGCGACATTTTCGACCGCGACGCGCTGGAACAGCAGATCAAGAAGTTGTTATAGAATGGATTTCCGGCTGATGCCGGCGACAAAATCTTTCAGATAAAAGGGTTCAAAGTACGCTACGTCTTTGAACTCTTTTTTTTGCAGGGCCATGAGCGCCGGCTGCACCATGGCGGTGGCCAACGGATAGCACGCCTGGAAAGTGGCGTTGGGGTGCGGGCAGATGGTTCGGAACTTCTCAACGCCCGTGCCGATGAACAGGACGGTTCCCGCTTCCAGTTCCTGATGGAAACTGTCGGCGTCCAGGATGATGGCCCGGGTTTCGTCCAGTTTGTTGCCGTCACGGTCAAACGGGGCGGCATAGACCTCCATCCGACGGGCATCGATCATGGCGACGATCCGGTCGAAACCGCCATGGGCCTGGCAGGCGAGAATCCGCAGGGTATCAATGCCGAGCAACGGCTTCCCTGCGCCGAAACAGAAGCCTTTTGCCGTTGAAACGCCGACGCGCAGGCCGGTATAGGATCCCGGTCCTTCACTGACGGCAATGGCATCAAGGTCGGTGGCAGTCAAGCCGCCTTCCTGCAGAACCTCCTGGATATAAGGTGCCAGCTGGGCGGCGTGTTGCCGGGGCGTTTCATTGATTCTTGCGGCTACGATCTGCGTTCCGTCGGAGAGCGCTACCGAGCAGCACTCCGTGCTGGTCTCGATCATCAGGATCTTTTCACTCATTGTGTTTCACTTTTTGCCGGATACTTTCAGCCGCTGTCCTTCCGTGAGCTCCTTGGCGATGATATCAGACGGTCCCGTGACCACCTGGTCTTCTTCGGAAAGCCCGGTACGGATTTCAATCCGGTCCATCTGCTGGATGCCTGTCGTAACCCTTCTCGCTTGTGCGGTGTTCTTGGGGCCGACTGTCCAGACGAAGGTTTCCTTGCTGCGGTTGAAGATACTCTCAACAGGCAGTGTCAGGCAGTCCCTGCTCTCATCCGTGCGTATGGAGACGGCGGCGGACATGCCGGGGAGAAACTTCACCGAATCGGACAGCAACTCGATCCGGACTGCAAAGTTAGTAACTTGATTGAACCGCTCGTCCAGATTTTTGGCCGAATTTGCGATTTGTGTCACCCAACCCCGGAAATATCGCCCCGGATAGGCATCGACTTCCACCCGGACGCTGTCGCCGGGCTCGATCCGGACAATGTCTCCTTCGCCTACTTCAACGCTGACTTCCATCCGGCTGAAGTCTGCGATACGGAGCAGTTCGGTCCCGGCCATCTGGCTGGTCCCGACCACTCGTTCTCCTTTTTCCACCCCAATCCGGGAGACGGTTCCCTGGATCGGGGCATAGAGCGTGGTTTTGAGCAGGTTTTCCTTGGCTTCCTTCAGTTGGGCCTCGCCGCTGCGGATGGCGTATTCTGCAGCGCGCAGACCGCTTTCCGCCACTTCCAGCGCTGTCTTGGAGGCTTGGAATTCCGCCGCCGAGACGGCGTTCAGTTCAAAAAGCTGCCGGTTCCTGTCATGGTTGAGGCGAGCCTGGCGGACCTCTGCGCGCTGCCGGGCACACTCGGCCCGGAGACTGCCTAACGAAGCACCTGCCTGCTCGACTTGTGAAAGGTAGAGGTCCTGACGGATTTTGAGGAGAAGGTCACCGGCTTCGACGGAATCTCCCTCCCGGACGAAGAGTTCCACGACTTCGCCGGAAACATCCGGCGTGATGCGTACTTCCACGACGGGGCGGATGGTGCCGGAGGCGGGAATCATTTCTATCAGGTCGCGGCGGTCCGGCCGTTCCACGGTGACTTCGGTCCGCTGGCTGCGCCCCGGCCGGAGCAGCAGGAGAAGCAACATTGCGGTCACGGTCAGCACGATCTTTCCTTTCCGGGTTTTGACAAAGGCTTTCATGGACGGTATTGTTCCAGCAATTTGAGTTGGAAGAGGTATTGCCATTTTGCTTGCAGGAAATCGGAAACGGCTTGCGTGTGGTGGTTCCGTGCGATGAGGTAGTCGAGGACAGAGGCAGCGCCCAGGTTATATTTGGCTTCCGTGACGGACAGCAGTTCCTGCATGGCCTGGAGGGTTTCTTGGGCCGACAGGTATTTCTGACATCCATTTTCGGCTTCGATCGTAGCGCTACGGATCTCTTCTTCAACCTGGATCCGGACCGTTTCTGCTTCGAGCCGGGACATCTCCAGTGCCAGACGGCTTTTACGGGCCTGCGAAACGCGCTGCATGGCGTCAAAGACCGGGATGGTCAGTTGGAATGAGAGCGACGGATTGCGGTTCTCGTCAAGTTGGGTAAAGAACGACCCTTCTGCAGCGCTGCTGTAGTAGGTGCCATAGCCGGCAGTGACGCTCAAGCTGGGCAGGAAGGCCCCTTTCGCGGCAGCGTGCAGGTGTTCTGCCTCAGCGATGTGTCTGCGTGTACACTGGATGCGGGGATCCTGCCAAAGCCAGTCTTCGACTTGGGTATGGGAAAGGTACGGTACGCTACGGGCCAGGGCGTCGTCGTCCCGGGAGTCATCGACTGTCAGCACTTCTTCCGGCGATAGATTCATCAGGCGCCCCAGGGTCAGCAGGGCGGTCCGCACCCGGCAGGCGGCTTCTATCTCGGCCGCCTTTTCGGAGGCCACCTGGGCGTCCATCTCATGGAGGGCACTTTTGGGCTGGCTGCCGGCAGCTACCAGCTGCGCAGTCCTTTCCTGCTGTGAAACGATGGTTGCGTAGCTTTCACATGTGCAGGCGTGTAGTTGCCGGGCGAGCATCAATTCCACCCAGGCACGCGTGATATCTCGTGTCAGGGAGCGCGCCAGCGTCCCTGCGTCCAGCTGTGCCGCTTCAAGCGATTCCCGGGCGGCCAGCCGGGTGTTGTGTCGGGACAGGCCGTCGAACAGGGGCAGGGAGAGGTTGAGCGAAGCGCCGGTTGCCTGCGTCAACTTGTTGCGGATGATGACCAGTTCCTGCATATCGACACTGCGCCCCCAGTTTGCGCCTTGCGTCAGTTGGATGCCGACCAAGGGCAGGTGTGCGAACTGTTTTTGACGGAGATCGGCTTTCCGGGCAGCTATTTCGAACTCCTGCCGCCGGATACCGGTGTTGTGTACAAGTCCATACTGGATACAACGTTCGAGCGTCCATGTCTCCTGGGCACGGAGTGGAAAGACGATGCTTCCCAGCAAGATCAGCAGGGAGATTGTTTTCATGGTTGCAAAGGGTCTCTCCGGAGAGAGACCCGATGGATTGGTTTCAGATAGAAGCGGTCGGCTTGTCTCTCTTCAGGAAGAAGAGTGCACCGAAGAAGCGTGCGATCACGCCCAGGATATATCCGATCGTGTAAAGGGCGTCTTGTGCTTTTTTGTCCACACCACCCCATACCAGGGCGGCCTCGTTGTTCATCAGTTCTCGCATGTCTTGTCCTCCTTCTTATTCTCTGTCTTTTCCGAGGAAGCCATCCTTGATTCCCCGCAGGAAATTGGGTAAGTAATCAACGATCGTGTCAATCAGGTTGCGGATCTTCTCGAAGATGTTGGCGAACACGCCGCTGCCTCCGCCCCGCATCTGGAGTTCGGAAGAATTCAGTTCTCTCAAACCCCGTCCATACATCATTGTTTCTTCCATAGGTATGTTTGTTTTTCGTGGTTCCCGTCCTTGCAGGTGTCCGGGATTGACCTTGTCCGTGCGCACGGAAACTTCTATAGATTGATGATTTTGTCGGCGATGGCCGCCTGGTCGGCATGATGCGTGATCATCATCACGGTTCCGCCTTCGTCCCGGAAGCGGACAATCCGTCTGAGCAGACACTCCCGGGCAGATTCGTCAAGCGAGGCGGTTGCCTCGTCGAGGATGAGTACCGATGGCCGATGATAGAGGGCCCGGGCCAGCGCAATCCGCTGGCGTTGGCCGCCGGAGAGAAGGCTGCCCCGTTCTCCGACACGGGTCAGCAAACCCATCGGCAGTGTCCGTACCATCGTTCCCAGATCCAGTTCATCCAGCAACTGAGTGATGCGCGCGATGTCAGGCTTGGGATCCAGGCAGGCAATATTGTCGAGGATTGAGGCGTTCAGCAGTTGTGGCTCCTGCGGCACGATGGAGACAAAACGCCGCCAGGCATCCAGTGCGTAAAGTCGGATATCGTTCTTCCCGAGCCGGATGGTGCCTTGCTGGACGGAGTAGTCGCGCATCAGCAGCGCTGCGAGCGAACTTTTTCCGCAGCCGCTCGGCCCCCGGACGGCTGTAATGCGTCCTGCATCCAGCGTGAGGCTGAAATCGCGGAGCAGTTCCGGGCTTCCGGGGTAGGAGAAAGTGATCCGGTCAAAGACCAGGTCGGCGCCGGCTTCGGGTTCAAAGGAGCCGATGCCCGTCTCTTCCGGGGGCAGGAGTGTGATATCGCTCAGCCTTTCGTAGGCGATCCGGGCTTCCGAAAAGGAGTTGCCGATGCCGACGAGGTCTTCGAGCGGCGCTGCGAACCAGGCGGTCAGGGAGTAGAACGACATAAGGGCGCCGATGGTCAGTGAACCCTTGAAGATGAAGAGAGAACCGACTGTCAGCAGCGTCAGCGTCAGCATCTTGGCGATTCCGTCGGCGGCGGAGGCGAAAAAGTCGGCCCAGCGTCCGCCCCGGAACAGCTGACGGGCCAGGAGCCTGTACTCCTTTTCGATATCGCGTAGCAGTCGGTCACCGCCGCCGAAGTAACGGATGTACCGGACGGCCGTGATGCCTTCCACCGTGCGTTCTTCGAACACGGCGGACTGTTCGATAATGTCCCGGTTTACCCTTTTGTTCACCCGGTCGGCGGCCAGATAAAGGATGAGATAGACTGGAATGAATGTCAGCATGAGCAGGGACAGCCGCCAGTGCGTGGTGAACATCAGGGTAAACGAGACGGTAAGAATCAGGGAACTGGTCAGCAGCGTCGAGACGCCCTCGACCAGGAAATGACGTATTTTGGCGGCATCGCCGATGCGCGCGTTGAGTTCGCCGCTGCCCCGGCGGGTGAAAAACGCAGCGGGCAGCCGGAACAGATGCCTCAGATAGTTCAGGATCAGGTGGGTATCGAGCATGACGCTCAGGCGCAGGGAGTAGAGGATCCGGCCATATCCGACCAGCAATGTGCAGACCATGACCGAGAGCATCAGCAGGCCGGTCTTCAGCAGTTCGGCCCGGTCATTTTCCGGCAGGATACCGTCGATGATGTGTTGCAGGAACAAGGCGGTGCACAGTCCGGCTACGATATAGATGACCGAACCGGCCAGCATGAGCCCGTAATCCCGGAGTGAGAGGACACGCAGGCATTGGAAAAGGGAGCGCTGCCGGGGTGTCGGAGTTGCCTGGCGGATATCTGGTTCCGGAGTCATGGTCACCAGATAACCGGTCCAGGCTTTGCGCAAAGCTTCGGTCGGTATTTGTACTTGTTTGCCAAGACCCGGGTCCATGATGCGTGCCCGCTGCGGCGTGAGGGATTGCAGCACGACGAAATGGAGGTCTTCCTGGCGGTTGATCACGTGCAGGATGACTGGTTCCGACAGGCCGTAGAGGCTCTCCAGCCGCTTGTCGTCGGATTTGTAGCCCGCAGCACGGAATCCAAGCGTCCGGCAGGCGTCCAGGATTCCTTTGATGCTGGTGCCTGCCGGCGAGGTTCCGGACGCTTCCCGGATAACTGTCAGCGGGATATCCTGCCCATAATGCCGGGCAATGGAAGCGATGCACGCCGCAGCGCAGTCCGATAAGTCGTGTTGTCGTATGGCTGTTTTCATAATGCTTCTTTAAAAAGAGGGAGCTCTCCTGCACGTGTCTTCTCGCCCATCAAGACTTTTCTCTCGCTCGCTCCCCCGAATTTATAGGAAAAAAACGACCGACAGGACGGACAGGGAAAGGGTTGCCGTCAGCAGAAATGCATAGAGAAAGCCAGATAGAAGGGGAATGGGCAGAAGAAGATCCACTGCCACGTCCGTGTCGGTCAGCTGTCGTATCCGGGTGTCGTGTACCATCAGGTTGCGTTTTGTTTCCAAAAGCAAAGTTGGACACGAAAACTCGGATTCAGCCGACAGATAAGCAAAATCTGCAGGCGGCCCGCAAAAATGAAAAAGTTAAATTTGTCCCTGCTGGAAAAGCTCCTTGAAATGCGGGAAGACTTCTTTGGAAAGATCGAGCAGGGCAGGGTAGAAGCGGGATTCTTCCAGCTTCTCTTTCGGGATGAAATCCAGCAGGTTATTGGCCGAATCCACGAAATAGACCACCACTGAAAGTACCAAAGCGAAGATGCAGAAGGTCACGACGATACCGAGCAGTTTGTTGAGCCATCCCAACAGGGAAATCTTGATTATTTTTTCGAGCATTTTGCCCAACAGGTTCAAAAGCAACGCAACTGCGAAAAAAAACAGGATAAAGGATATGGCTTTCGCCCAGAATTCGGGGATTTTTACGTGCTGGAGCACCCAGTCCGCGGCAGGCGTGGCGAATTTCAGGGACAGCATGATGCCGAAATAGATGACGGCAAAGGCGACCACCTGCTTGATCAGGCCGTTTTTGATGCCGAAGTAGAGGACCGGCAGAAAGCAGCAGACGATGACGATGTCGATAACTCCCATATCAAAAAAGCGTTTGCATTCCCAAAATTAGTGAATTATCGTATCTTTGCAAATTCAAATTGAACCCAAGTAAACGAACGATATGCGTTTTGCCGAATACAAGAAGCTGGACCTGGTGGCTGTCAACCAGGAAATCCGCGAAAAGTGGGAGAAGGAAGACACTTTCCGACAGGTCTTGAAGATGGGGGAAGGAGCCCCGGAATTCATCTTTTTCGAAGGTCCGCCGTCCGCCAACGGCATGCCGGGTATCCACCATGTGATGGCCCGCTCCATCAAGGACGCTGTCTGCCGTTTCAAGACGCAGACCGGATTCCATGTGGAGCGCAAAGCCGGTTGGGATACGCATGGTCTGCCGGTCGAGTTGGGTGTCGAGAAGAAACTCGGTATCACCAAGGCTGACATCGGCAGCAAGATCTCCGTAGCCGAATACAATGCCACCTGCCGTAAGGAGGTGATGAAATATACGAAGGAGTGGGCCTCGCTGACCGAACGGATCGGTTATTGGGTGGATATGGACGATCCTTATATCACCTATGACAACCGTTATATCGAAACACTGTGGTACCTGCTGAAGAAGATCTACGACAAAGGGCTTCTCTACAAGGGATTCACCATTCAGCCCTATTCTCCGACCGACGGCACGGGCCTCAGCTCGCATGAGCTTAACCAGCCGGGCTGCTACAAGGATGTCTCGGACACGACTGCCACGGCGCAGTTCGAGGTCATCCGCGATGCGGTTTCGGAGAAACTCTTTGAGGACGGCTTGCCGCTCTATGCCCTGGCCTGGACCACGACGCCCTGGACACTGCCTTCCAATACGGCGCTCTGTCTGGGTCCGAACATCGACTATGTCCGCGTACAATCGTTCAATCCTTATACGGGAGAACCGACCGTCTATCTGCTTGCAAAGGCACTTGTCGGTACCTGGTTCAGTGCCAAGGCTGCCGAACTGCCGTTGGAAAGCTATCAGAAAGGCGACAAACTGGTACCGTGGCGCCTGCTGGACGGGGTCTTCAAAGGGACTGAACTGGCTGGCATCCGCTACAAGCAGCTGATTCCGTGGTTCAAACCCGATGGCGATGCGTTCCGCTTCATTCTGGGCGATTATGTGACGACCGAGGACGGTACGGGTATCGTGCACATTGCGCCGACCTTCGGCGCCGATGACAAGCGCGTGGCGGCCGCAGCTGGCATCGTGGGAATCCTGCCCATCGACAAGGACGGCAATCCGCAGGCCCAGGTGGACCGTCAGGGCCGCTTCTGCCGGATTGAAGACCTCGATCCCGACTATGTAAAGACGCACGTTGACGCTTCTTATGCTGAATTTGCCGGACGCTATGTCAAGGCGGGCTACAAGCAATACTTTGAACATGTGGAAGAAGAGGGGACGCTTGACATCGACTTGTGCGTGATGATGAAGGCCGACGGACGTGCCTTCAAAGTGCAGAAGCACGTGCACAGCTACCCGCACAGCTGGCGTACTGACCTGCCTGTTCTCTATTACCCGCTTGACTCCTGGTTCATCCGGGCTACGGCCGTGAAAGACGAGATGGTGGAACTGAACCAGCAGATTACCTGGAAGCCGGCTTCTACCGGAACCGGCCGCTTCGGCCAGTGGCTCGAGAACATCCAGGACTGGAACCTGAGCCGCAGCCGTTTCTGGGGGACTCCGCTGCCGATCTGGCGGACCGAAGACGGCAAGGAGGAGAAGTGCATCGGCTCGGCCGCGGAACTCTACGCTGAGATTGAAAAAGCCGTCGCTGCCGGTATCATGCCGGTCAATCCGATGAAAGAAAAGGGCTTCGATCCGGCCGATCCGAGTCTTGAAAACTATAACCGCATAGACCTGCACCGACCGTATATGGACCAGGTCTTCCTGGTGTCGCCTTCCGGCCGCAAGATGGTGCGCGAGAGCGACTTGATCGACGTATGGTTCGACTCGGGCGCTATGCCGTATGCCCAGGAGGGCCTGCGGAACCTGGGAAGTCCCAGGTTTGGCGCCACCGCCGATTTCATCGCAGAAGGCGTCGACCAGACGCGCGGCTGGTTCTACACACTCCACGCCATCCACACGATGGTCAGCGGCACGCCGGCTTTCAAGCGCGTAATCTCCAACGGCCTCGTGCTCGACAAGGCAGGCAACAAGATGAGCAAACGCCTGGGCAACGCCGTGGACCCGTTCAAGGCCCTCGATACCTACGGCGCCGATGCGCTTCGCTGGTACATGCTTACCAACGCCGAACCGTGGGACAACCTCAAGTTCGATGAGGGAGGTGTGGAGGAAGTCCGCCGGAAGTTCTTCGGGACGCTCTACAATACCTATGCGTTCCTGGCCCTGTATGCCAACATCGACGGTTGGTCGCCGGAGGGTGCAGCCAGGCATGATGCCGACCGCCTTTCCCGGCTTGACCGGGGAGCTCTCCCCGAAATCGACCGATGGATCATTTCCCGTCTCAACTCGCTCATTCGCGACGTGCGGGCCGCTTACGAGGATTATGACATCAAGACAGCCGGCCGCCTGATCGAGAGTTTTGTCTGCGACGACCTTTCCAACTGGTACGTCCATCTGAACCGGAAACGTTACTGGGCCGGTGAGATGACGGCCGACAAGCAGGCCGCTTACGAGACCCTTTATACGTCCCTGCATGACGTCGCCGTGCTGATGGCCCCGATCGCCCCGTTCTTCGCCGACCGCCTCTGGCTCGATCTGACGGCTCCCTGTGAATGTGGCGAAGGTCCTGCCTCTGTCCATTTTGTCCAGATGCCCTCCGCCGGCCTTTCCTGGATCGATCCGGATTTGGAGGAACGCATGAGCCTGGCTCAGACAGCCACTTCGATGGTGCTCGCCCTTCGCAAGAAAGTAGGCATCCCGGTGCGTCAGCCGCTGAAGAAAATGCTGGTGCCGGTCATCTCCGAACAGGTCCGCTCCCGCCTCTCTGCTGTCAAGGACTTGATCCTGACTGAAGTGAATGTCAAGGAACTGGAATTCGTGGAGAATACCGAAGGGATCATGACCAAGAGGATCAAGCCGAACTTCAAGACGCTTGGCAAAGTGTACGGTCCGCGGATGAAAGAGATCGCCGCCGCCTTGACAGCGCTCAGCCAGTCCGTGATTTCCGAAATCCAGCGTGCCGAGACGGAAGGTGTGGCGTACACCCTTTCCCTGCCGGGTGGCGATGTGGTCCTCAATCCGGGCGACTGCCAGATCTCGTCAGAAGACATGCCGGGCTGGCTCGTGGCTTCGCAGGGCGCACTGACCGTCGCACTGGACGTGGAACTGACTCCCGAACTCCGTCAGGAAGGTCTGGCACGCGAATTGGTTAACCGCATCCAGAATCTCCGCAAGGCATCCGGCTTCGAAGTGACCGACCGCATCGAGGTGACCATCGCGTCGAATCAGGCCCTTCAGGAGGCGCTGGAGCGCTTTGGACCCTATGTTTGCGCCCAAACCCTGGCCCGGGAAATCCGTTTTGCAGAGCATCCGGAAGGAGCCGTTGACGTGGAGTGGGAAGAGGGGACACTTGCAATTGCTGTTGTGAGATTGAAATAAATCAGTTATATTTGAATGTTAGATTAAACCTGATAGATATGGAACAGAAGAAAGAAGAACCCGTAGAAAAGGTTCGTTACAGTGACGAGGAACTTCAAGAGTTCAAGGAACTGATCCTGCAGAAGCTCGAGAAGGCCCGGAAGGACTACAACATGCTTCAGTCCCAGATCGACCATAGCAGCAGCAACGACACGGAAGATACCTCCCCGTCGTTCAAGGTACTCGAGGAAGGATCCGCCTCCCAGGCCAAGGAAGAGGCGAGCCAGTTGGCAGCGCGTCAGTATAAGTTCATCCAGAACCTGGAGGCTGCGCTTGTCCGTATCGAGAACAAGACCTATGGCGTCTGCCGGGTGACGGGAAAACTGATTCCGAAGGAGCGCTTGAGACTCGTTCCGCATGCGACGCTCAGTGTTGAGGCGAAGAACAGCAGATAACCGATGAAAGTCTCCAAGGGCACACGGATCACGATCCTTGTCGTTCTACTGCTGATCATTGACCAGGTTGTCAAAATCCTGGTCAAGATGAACATGACCCTGGGTCAAAGCATTCCTGTTTTCGGCAAGTGGTTCCAGATCCTCTTCATCGAGAACAACGGCATGGCTTTCGGCCTGCAGTTCGGGGAAGGGTGGGGCAAGCTGGCGCTCAGCCTCTGTCGGCTGGTGCTGATTGTCCTGATCATCATTTATGTGCGCAAGCTGCTGAAAAAGCCTGATACGCCGAATGGCGTACTGGTCGGCCTGGCTGCCATCCTCTGCGGTGCCATCGGCAACATGATCGATTCGATGTTTTATGGCCTGATTTTCGACTATGCGCCGTTCTTGTATGGCAAAGTGGTGGACATGCTCTATTTCCCGCTGATTGACACCACGCTCCCGGCGAATTTCCCGATTTGGGGCGGTCGGCACATCATTTTCTTCCGGCCGATCTTCAATATTGCCGACAGTTGCATTACTTGCGGTGCCATCTATCTGTTGATTTTTCAATGGAAGTTTTTCGCCCGGAGTGAAAGCGCAAAGGAGAAGATGCCGGCCAATTGATTATTTTATTACCTTTGCAACCCCAGGAAGGTTGGCCGAGTGGTCTATGGCGGCAGTCTTGAAAACTGTTAGGCGGTAACGCCTCAGGGGTTCGAATCCCTTACCTTCCGCTAAAGTGGTAAAAGAAGAAGGCAAACGAGTCCACTCGCTTGCCTTCTTCTTTTACCACTTTAGCATAGCCCCGCGCAGCGGGGCAGGGATGTCGCGTGCAGCGCGACAATCCCGGAAGGTAAGGCTTTGCCACTGGGATGTCGCGCTTAGCGCGACAATCCCGGAAGGTAAGGGACTTTGCACTGGGATGTCGCGCTTAGCGCGACAATCCCGGAAGGTAAGGCTTTGCCACTGGGATGTCGCGCTTACATACGAGCCTTTTCGTCGGCGCCGGCGCCGGTACCGCGATATTTGCTTTGGGAGGCGTTGAACTGATAGCGGAGAGACAGCTTGACCCGCTGCGTATCCATCAGGTTGGTCTGAACGATGGTATGACTGCCGAAATCAGAGTTTACGTCGTAGTGTGCAGTCCCGGTCAGGTCGCTGCCTTCCAGACGAAGAACCAGGGAACCGTCTTTCAGGAGCGTTTTCTGGATGGCCGCCGTCAGGTCGAAATACACATTCCGCATGTACATGTTCTGCGTATAGCCCCGGGTCTGCAGCAACCCGCCCAGTTCGAACTGCCAGCCGCCCTTGACGGTAAAGGTATTGAGCAGCTGTCCGAAAAAGATCGGTTTGCCATTGAACTGCGTGACCCGGAAACCGGATGTTTCGCGAGGATCGGGTGCGTGGATGGTCAGCCACTGCGGAATGACACCCAACGTATAGTTCATCGTCCATTTTCCGACAGTGGGCGTGAGGTTTACGAATGCCGTCATCTGCCGGAACGGCGTCTCGATGTTGCGGGGCTTGACCAGTACGACACCTTCATCGCCATAAGGAGACGACCAGGTCATGATGGCATCGTTCGTGCGCGAATAGTTAACCATGAAGGTCACGAACTTCCAGACGGCCGTCACGCTGAAATTGTGTGAAAGCTCCGGCTGAAGCTGGGCGTTGCCGCTCTGCCAGATGTAGCGGCTGTTGTACCGGATGGCTCCCGACAGGTTGGCATAGTTGGGCCGTCGTGTCTTGGCACTGTAGTTAAGCATCAATTGCACAGGGCCGAAAGCGTTCGCATAGGAGAAGGTCGGGAACCAGTTGCCGTAGGAACGGTTCAGGTCGGCAGAATGGTTTTGCGCATCTTCATACGTGTAATTGACGTGTTCATACCGTACCCCGGTGCTGAACTGGCCCGCCTGGGGGAGATAGAATGCGTACGAGGCGAAGCCGGCGTAGTTGTCTTCCGTCACTTTGGCCGAAGAGGCCGGGATGGCGATGCCGGAAATGGTATATTCGTCGCTGCGGCGCGTGAACGTCTCTTCTGTACCCACTTGCAGTTGGCCCCTCCAGACGGGGTAGGAGAGAACGGCCTTGGCGGCGTACATCCGGGCATCGTTCCGGCTGTCGCTCTCGATCCTGGCATCGTGGGTCATGGAGCTGGACTCCTGCGACAGGGAGGACGAGGAGAAATCCGTGCCGTAATAGTCGAGGTTCACGTCGATACCGAGTTTCTCGCCGACAAGTCCGTTGTAATAGACATTGGCTCCCAGGTTATAGGGCCTATGGTCACCCAGGACATCATCGGAAGTCGTCGTCAGCTTATCGACCAGCGTACCGTTCTCGAAGACATTGTCGTTCACGACCGTATGCACGTCGTAGGCCAGATTCGTCCCCCATTCGACCTTGCCGCCCAGGAAGTGGTTGTCGGCCATCTGCCAGTTGACTCCGGCATTGCCGTACAGGCTCTGTCCAAAGTATTCATTCAGGAGATCTCCTTTGTTTTCGAACAGCCACTCCTCACCGGCAGCCGTCTTTCCGAAGGTGGCCTTCTCGATGTTACTGATCTGGCGGGAAGAATTGTGCTGGTAGTTGATACCGGCAAAAAGATCGACGCCGCCCGTACGGTAATTGATGTTCACGGCACCGAAGGGATCATTGCCAGGCATCCAGCGAAGCGATTGGGCATCAGAAGCGTTGAGATTGAAACCGAAACCGTCGCCCTGCCGGCGGACGGTTTTGATGCGCACCACGGCCCGCACGGTGGCGTCATACTGCGCGCCGGGATTCGTAATGACCTCGATGTTCTGGATTTCATTGCTCTGCAGGCGCTCGAGTTCCGAGGCGTCCGTCACCTTCCTGCCGTTTATATATACGAGCGGAGCCCCTTTGCCGATGACTTCCAGGCCGTTCTGTCCCTTGATGAGACCGGGCGTCTTGGCAAGTACGTCGTTGGCTGAACCCACGTGCTCCAATACGGAACCGTGGACGTTGGTCTGCAGACCTTCTCCTGTCAGTTTGGTTTTGGGCATTACGGCCTGGACCATGGCACCTTCCAGCAACTGTGCATCTTCTTCGAGACGGATTGCCGGAAGCTCCAGCCCTTGCGCCGTAAGCTGTACCGGGCAGCGCGCATCCTTGTAACCGATCAGCGATACGCCAAGTACGTATTCGCCAGGCACAGCCTTCAGTGTAAACTGACCCGCTTCATCCGAGGAAGAACCGGTAACGATCGTCCCGTCCGCTCCAGTCAGATAGACCGTCGCAAATTCCAACGGGGCACCAGCAGCATCCGTGACCGAGCCTTTGATCATCCCCTCAGTCTGTCGGGCTGCGAAGAGGGGAGTGAGGCTGAGAAGACATCCTAAAACAATATAAACCAGTCGTTTCATAATCAAGATAGAAAAAACGTTTAAAATTTTCTGCAAATATATAAATAATTATTGAAAAACAATAAAAAATTTTCGATACTTGTCGACGCTGGCAATGTCATCCGGGCATTCGGCAGCTGTTTTCACGACGCAAAGATATAAATATTTATAGTACCTTGTATCGCAAAGTACCATTTTTTTTAGAATATTATAATTTTAAAAGTAGCGAGGTAATCAGCAGAATATCGTATCTTTGCGGCACTTATGAAAATGAAGCAACTTCTTTTCTCCTTTCTGATACTCTGCGGCATGACACTGACGTCCCATGCCTTGGCAGACAATCCTCCCGTCGTACACCCCCAGACCGGAACGAAACTCGTCGCGGATTCCGTGACTGTGACCTTTACCACAAGGAAGCAGTACTTCCCCGGGGGAACTGTCGAAACACAGGACGAAGATGTCTTGTCTCCCAAGTCGGTGCACATTCATCCCGATGGCAGCAAGTATTATGTCAATTCCCTGGAGGGGATGCGTACTGTGGCATTTGATTTCGCCACAGGTCAGAAATTGAAAGTCATCCATCACGCATTCGACAGCACGCACTTGAATCTCTGGGCCCCCGAAAGTGGACTGTTCCCGTTTTCCTATAATTATAAGGAGCCAGGTACGTTCTCGGGCAAGCCGGTCGAGAGCACGTTTTCGCATGGAGGCCGCTATCTCTGGGTTCCGTATTATCGGCGCAGTTATGACATCAATGCCCAGGATCCTTCCGCGCTCGCCGTCATCGACACGCAGCGCGATACCATTGTCCGGGTTTTCGAGACGGGGCCGCTCCCGAAAATGATCGCCACGTCCCCCGACGGAACGAGGATTGCCGTCACACACTGGGGTGACAATACGGTGGGGTTGATCGATATCTCAGGTGAAGACATAGCGCAGTGGCATTACCTGGCCTGCTACATCGTGGACTATCAACTCAAGTTGAACTATAGTCGCACCGTGCCGGTGAACCGCGACGCTGGCAGTGGCTATTGTCTGCGTGGCACGCTTTTCACGCCCGACGGCCGTTACCTGTTGGTCGGGTGCATGGGTTCCGGCGGCGGAATCGCTGTCATCGACCTGGTACAGGAGCGGTATCTGGGCCGGTTGCTGGGCATGATGCCCAACCTGCGGCACATGATTCTCAGTGGAGACTATCTCTACTTGAGCATTAACAACAAGGGCTATGTGCAGCGTCTTCCGTTGCGTCAGATCTACGATGCCATCTCCTCGCTGCAACCGGATAAGAAGACGGCGCAGGTAAGCGGCTGGGAAAGTTGCAAAGTCCCTGCAGGAGCCCGTACCATCGTCGCTTCTCCGGATGGGCGCTTCATTTTCGCCGCCTGCAATTTCTCGAGTAAAATAGCCGTGGTCGATACCCGGACCATGAAACTCATCGGAACGCTCAGTGCTGATTCCTATCCCGTGGGTCTCGACATTTCTCAGGACGGACAATGGCTCTTTTCCACTTCTCAGGCACGTCCCTCCGGTGGTGGAAATGCCGTCGACATTTTCCACATCGACTATCAATGATGAAACGGACGGTCCTCCTTCTCTTGTTGCTGCTCGCATTCTCCTCTCTGGCGAATGCCCAGCAACTTTATGCCTATCGCGATTCTGTACCGGATGGGTATAACTTCCTGCTGTATCTGCCTCCCGGTATCGATACCTGTGGTGCACCGGTTCCGACCATTCTCTTCCTTCATGGCAAGAGCCTGTGCGGGACCGACCTGAACGACGTCATGCGCTATGGCACGATTGACGCCCTCAAACGGGGCCTTCAACTGAATGCCGTAGTCATCGCACCTCAGACTGAAGAAGTAGGCTGGATTGCCGAAAAGCTTGACCGGGTCACAGATTTCGTCACCCGGAAGTATCCCTGCGACAGCAACCGGTTCTACGTCATCGGCATGAGTATGGGAGGGTGGGGGACCCTGAAAATGGTACACAACTATCCAGACAAAATCGCGGCTGCATTAGCTATGTGCGGTGGTTACGCCGAGTCTTCCCTCTCCGGGCTGTCGGAAGTCCCACTTTGGATCATTCACGGGTTCCGCGACACAGTTACCGCAGTCTCGTATTCGGCTACGCTGGTCAAACAGCTCTACGACAGTGGGAAAGGATCCCGGTTGATTTACGATCAGCCGGCCTGCGGCCATGCCGAACTTGCGCGTGTATTTTATCTTCCGGAGGCCTACGACTGGCTGTTCAAGCACACGCTGCAAGACCCGGGTCGTCCTGTCAATCTGGGCTATACTTTTACGGAAGAGAAAATGAACGCTGCTTACGGCCGGCTCGACCCGGCCAAAGCCATTGACTTGGTACCGACGCGACCGCCTTTCGTCCGTGACCGCCAACCGGAGCCTGAACCGGAACCTGTCATTACCTCTTGGGACGAAATCCCCTCCATCCTGGAATGGGAGCGTCCGCTCCTGCTCCGTCTCCGGGAACAGTGGGAAAAGGAACGGACCCGGTAATGGCTAGATGACGCCTGGCGTCCAGTTCTTGAAGAAACGCACGACCTTGGCTTTGTCGTACCCCTTTCCTTCTTCCAGGAAGCTGGAATCCTGGATGTGCAGCACCTTGCCTTTCCCGTCCAACACAACGAATACCGGATAGCCGAACCGCCCCGGATTGCCGAGCCGCTTCATCATTTTTTCCGAGCGTTGTTTGCGGGCCGGATCGTTCTTGAAGGTATTGGGGGAATAATCGACGTGGATATAGACGAAGTTATCGCCGATCAGCTTGCTGATTTCGGCGTCCTTCGTGATGAAATCGGCGAACCGGAGGCACCAGGGGCACCAGTTGCCGCCCACCTGGCAGACCACGAACTTGCCTTCAGCCTTGGCCTGTTTCAGCGCCTGGTCGATTTGTGTGTTCTGGTCGAGGGTCTCGTCGTACACTTTTTTCATTCCTTCCTGCGCTCCGGCCATCCAGGGCAGGAGTATCGCCAGCAGGGCGAGGGTCAACAGTTTTTTCATGATCATGGTTTTATTTGAGCGTGATTCTTTTTTTCAAACGGATATCTTCGGAGGAGGCGCCAATGAGGATTCTTGCGCGCTTGCCGGGGTAGGTAAAGGCATGGCCATCGGTATTCCACAGTTTCAGGTCTTCGGCCGGAACGATCAGTTCTACATCTTTGGTTTCTCCCGCTTTGACGGCAATCCGGTCGAAGCCGCGCAAGCGGCGGGCTGCATCATCGCCCTGGAAGGAGGCGTAAAGCTGAACGACTTCCTCTCCGTCGCGCGAGCCGGTATTCTTCAGGCGGAAGCGGAAGACATACTGGTCTCCGTCACGGGAAACCTTCAGCCGGGAGTATTTGAACGAGGTATAGCTTAGGCCGTGGCCGAAGGGGAATATAGGCTCTCCTTTGAAGTACATGTATGTGCGGCCATGGCGGATATCATAGTCCAACATGTTCGGTAGATCGAGGATGTCGCGCACCCAGGTCTGGTTCGTGCGTCCGGCCGGATTGTAGTCACCAAACAGGACGTCGGCCAGCGCATTGCCCAGTTCCTGGCTGCACTGCGTCAGATGGACGATGGCCGGAACATGTTCTGCTGTCCAGTTGATCGCGAAAGGGAAACTGGAAATGAGGACAGCCACGGTGTTGGGATTGGCCTGCCAGACTACTTTAATGAGGTCTTCGGTTTCCAGTTGGAGGGATCGCCGGTCGAGGGCTTCGCGGCCGTCGCCTGCCACCGTGCCATAGGCCCAGGGAGACTGGACTGTCTGACCATCCCAATCCGGACTTGTGTTGGGGTGATTGCCCACGCAGACGATGCATACGTCCGCCCAGCGAGCCAGCTCCTGTGCGGATCCGTCAGAGTCCCAGCGCTGGAATCGGACCTCTGCCTGATTGCTGTCCACGGCGGCCCGGATGCCGTCCAGCGGGCTGACGCGGTATGTGGGGAGGGCACCGTACCAGTCCTTGAGCACGGCTTCGGCCCGGTTGCCGAAAACGGCGATCCGGGTAACTTTTTCGCGGTCCAGCGGGAGGAGGCCTTTTTCGTTCTTGAGCAGGACGATGGACTTCTGTGTCACCAGGCGGGCTTTGTCACGGGCTTCCTGGGTCTCCCAGGGGACGGTGTCTCCGTATTCTTCCGCATCATACGGGCAGGCGTCGTCGAGGAGCCCGAGTCTGAGCATGGTGCGCAGGTTGTTTTTCGTGCGTTCGTTCAGGATCTCCTCTGCGATGAAACCGGCTTCCCAAGCGGCTTTCACCTGCTCGAAGCGGGAGTCGATAAAACGCGTCAATCCGGCTTCCAGCGCCATCTTGATGGCTTCGTTGATATCCTGGGCGTAGCCGTGCATTTCGGGCATATGCAGGAAACGCAGGGCGCCGGCATCGTCGACGATCGTACCTTGCATACCCCATTCTTTCTGGAGGATCTCCCTGATGAAGGGATTGGCGATGCAAGGGATGCCGTTATAAGCGTTGTAGGCCGTCATCAGTGACATGGCGCCGGCCCGGGCACCTTTCCAAAAGCCGTAGCTATAGTAGTCGCGGAACAGTGCCTCGTCGAAGCGGGAGTCTGTCTTGAAGCGATTGTCTTCGTTGCTGTTGGCCAGGAAATGCTTCATCAGGGAGGCGCCGCGCCAGTACTTCGGATCGTCGCCCTGGATACCCCGCACTTCCGCTGCCACCATCTCGCCGACCAGATAGGGATCCTCGCCGAAACTCTCCTCGGTGCGGCCCCAACGGGGGTCGCGGGCAAGGTCAGCGTTCGGGGCCCATAAAATCAGGCATTTCCAGGGCGCGTCGTGGGAATAGAAGCGCGCTTCGTGCGACATCACGTCACCGACCAGATGGGCCATCTCGCGGTCCCATGTTTCCCCGATGCCGTAGGCTTGCGGGAAGGCTGTGCTGTGCTGGTATCTTTGTTCGGGCCGGCCGACACGTTCTCCGCCGCCCCACAGTCCAGGCAGGTCGGTGGCTCCGCCCCGTACGATGCCATGGATGGCTTCTGTCGCCCCGGGATTGGCGATGCCGAGGCGGGGAACACCCATGCCGACCAGCGTGGCCAACTTTTCGTCGACGGTCATCAGGGAAACGACGTTGTCCAGACGTTCTTCTTCGGGAAGAGCAGGGTTTTGGAAGGGATGGTCTTGCGCGCGAAGTGTCAGCGATGCGGCAAGGAGCAGCAGGATGAGCAAAACTCTTTTCATGATTCTCAGTCTCTTACCACGAAGATACGAAGTTTTTGCTAAAACCGCTTTGCGGATTCAAAAACCGAGGTTATATTTGTGGGAATTTTCTAACTTTTCCTACAAATGCAAGAAAAAGACGGCAAATACATCTTCGGTGTTGTGAAGGTGGGGGATAAGGGGCAGATCGTGATCCCGCGCGATGCCCGCAAAATTTACGGCATC
>JAEEOM010000194.1 GCA_016284265.1 Bacteroidales bacterium
CGGCCGGAAGCTGGAAGTTCAGCATGCCGTCGGCCACCACGATCGGATAGGCATCCGAGGTGTTGATGAACAGCTGGTCGCGGACCATCTGCTTCTTGATGGTGCCCGAGAAGAACTTCGGATTGGCAAGGTTCCAGGTGTGGTTGCCTTCGATCACCTTCAGGGTGAGGTCTTCGGGCTCTTCCACATACGGAGTCCACCACTTCGGAGCACCGACGTTCTTGCCGGCGATCTCGGAAGCAGGGATGATGTTGAACTGGCCGGCCGCAGCGTTGTAGCACGGATCGACGGTCAGGATCGTACCGGAAGCGTTAGCGAGGGTGAAGTTGTCGGTAAAGTAGGTCACGTTGCCGCTGTCGTCGGTCGGCAGGCTGAAGAACCAGTTGTTGGCAGCCGCCACGCCCATCGAAGAGGCAGGTACGTACTTCGCATTGGCGCTGGCCAGCACGGCCTTGCCCGTCATGTTCAGGAACAGGTTGTTCTTGAAGGAGAACGAGCCCGGAGTGATCTGGAGACCGAAGACACCCGCGTTGTTGGCGTTGTCCACGAAGTTCAGGTTGAAGAGCGTGTTGTTCTCGAACACCAGTTCGCCGATCGAACCCGCATCAAAGCGCACGAAGGTACGCATTCCCTGGAAGATTGTGTTGTTGACGAAGGAGAGCTTGCCCACACTCGTGGCCTGGCGGATGTCAAACACGTCACCGCCGCCCGTACCGTCCGCGTTGATGTTGCTGATCTCGCAACTGTCGTAGATCACGTCACCGAAGGCCATGTCGTTGCCCCATTCATAGATGAGACCCTTCGAGTAGTTGGTGATCACACAGTTCTTGTAGGTCAGGTTGCCGATCTGCTTGCCCTTGACGGTGCCGCCGTTCTTGTTCTGGATGGCGAAACCGAATCCCGAAGGAGAAAGGGCTGTGGGATTGCCGTTGAACTCGACACCCTCGAAATAGAGATCGTTACCCGGCGTCCAGGCATCGGAGAACTGCAATTCGCCCTGCAGCACCGGTTTGGCGCCGTCGGCGGATTCCACGCCAATGAGGGTGAAGCCGTTGGTGAGGTCGAGTGCCTCGATGTCATACGGGGAACCGTCCATCGTCAGGGAGATTTTGGCACCCGGGGTCAGGATGGCGTTCTTCAGCGCATCGAGCGAGCTGACAGTGGTGAAACCTTCAGTATCGGCCATCGTCCACACATCCACCCGACCGCGCTCGGCACTCAGGTAATAAAGCGTGATTACGTACTCCGTCGAAGCCTGCAGGCCGTCGACGACGGCCGAATGCTGGCTCTTGTCGGCATCGGTCAACTGAATGGTACCCAGCGGTTCCTCGCCGGGATAGCCGTATTCGATGTGCGTAACGTCCAGATAGTCTTCTACCTCGTTCGACCACGTCAGCTGCACGGAAGCAGCTGTGCGGCCGGCCACCTTCATATAAAGGTTATCCTTGACCGCATAGGTCTTGATGGCCTTGTCATAGGCGGCGATCTTCGATTCGCCCTTGCCCGAAGCCGTGGCCTGGACAGTGAAATAGTAGGTCTGGTCCGCATCCAGTTTCTTCTGGTACGGGACGTTGGACGGAGCAACCGTTTCGGTCAGGTAGCGCTGCGTCATCGCCGCGTCAGTATAGACCGTCAGCAGGTAGCTCTCGGCATCTTTGGAGACATCCCAGCTGAAAGTGACGATATCTCCGGCATAAGGATCGACCTTGGCAGCCAGGTTCATCGGCTCCAGGCAGCGGTTCAGGTCGAGCAACTTGATCTCGTTGAACGGTGCGTCACAGGACCCGAGGCCCAGCAGCACCGCAACGGTTGCAAATGCGTATGTCAGTTTCTTGAAAAGTTTCATGGTAACCTGCGATTAAATACTGTCGTAGCCATAGTCGTTCTTGATATAGCCCTGGCTATTGGTCATCGTGTCGTTGAAGATCGGCCAGAACATGTACTGCTCGGGGTTGCGGTAGTAGAGGCCCTTGATCCGGTCATAGTAGAAACCCGTCTTCTTGCCATCGTCATACTTGTTGACGTAGGCCTTCGAAACGGTCGCACCGGCAGGGATTTCTTCGTCCGCCACCAGGAAGGTGATGTCGATTGACTTCTCGTCGTCGGCCACCGTGTAGCAGATGTCACCCGTCAGGTCGGCATAGTCGCCCGTCAGGTCGCGGAGGTCGAGCATGTCGGAGATCGCTTCATCGAGCTTGGTGCTGAGGAGATTCCAGCGGATGAGGTCGGCCTTGCGGAGGAACTCGCCGCAGAATTCAAGGGCACGCTCGTCGACGATGGCGTTGAACATCTCTTCCTTGGAACCGATGGCGTTCACATAGGCCTCGGCCTCATCCCAGTGCATGCCGTAAGCGCGCTCGCGGACCGGCAGGAAGCAGGACTTGGCATAAGCCAGGTCGCCCTGCTCGTTGGCGATTTCGGCGGCCATCAGCAGGATGTCGGCGTAGCGCATTACGACCGGCTTGACGCCGTCGTCGTTGCCGCCCGTGTAGGGCTGGGCCTCCATCCATTCGAAGCGGTATTTGCCGAAGTACCATTTGCCGATGCCGGCGGGCTCGATCGTGTTGTCCTTGTTCCACTTGTAGTTGACGCAGGTGATGTCGCGACGGATGTCATTCTCGCCATACTTGAAGTACATCGTCGGGAGCGGGCCTGCATCGCCGCCGCGGCTCACGCCGTTGGTGATGCTCGCGCCTTCCGAAGAGACGGCGAAGGTGAAGTTCCAGCGTCCGCGGCCAGCGCCGAACGGAATCACGTAGAGGGTCTCGTAGGCGGGACCCGCCGAGAGGTTGTTCAAATTGTTCTGCTTGAACCAGTAGCCCTCCAAGTCAGGCTCGAGGCTGGCGCTGTTCGACGCGATGGCGTCTTTCAGGTAAGCCAGGGCCTTCGGGTAGAGTACGGTTTTCGACAGTTCGCTGTCGTTCGACAGACGGACCTTGCCAAGGTCGCCGGTGCCGACCTGGCCGTCGTCAGGACGAATGGCGTAGCCCGAAGCCATCAGCGCAATACGCGCGTAGAGGCCTTCGGCGAAGACCTTATTCACGCGGTCGGTGCGCGAAGTGGCGATCGTGGCGCCCGGATACGGGATGTACGGGATCGCCTCTTCGAGGTCGGCGAGGATCTGCTTGAAGATCACGTCGCGGCTCTCCTTGGGTGCGTAGATGGTTTCGCTGGTCAGCGAAGTGAAACGGGCCGGTACGTCGCCCCAGGCCTTGATCAGGTCATAGTAGATCATGGCGCGGAGGGTCAGGGCCTCGCCCAGCAGATAGGCCATGTCGGCATTGTGTTCGATGTCGCCGTATTCACGGATGCCTTCGATCACGAGGTTCGCACGCTCGATGCCCATATACATCAACGGGAAAGGACCGTTGGAGAGGTTGAGTTGCGCGTTGTTGGGTTCGCAGACATAGCCGGCGATGTCGCTCTTGCCGTCGCCCGGTTTATAAGTGTTGTACCATTCCACGTCGGTGTTGAATCCGTACCAGGGCAGAAAACGGCCGCGGTAGGAGTTCACCTCGCAGAAAGTCTCGGTGATGCCGTAAATCGTGCCCTCGGCCAGACCGTAATTCGCGAAGACCGTCGCAGAGTCGAATGCGGAGGGAGATTCCGAATCCAGGAATTTCTCACAGGAGGTGCCGAGAATCAGAAGCGCGATGGCGCTGAGAATATAGGTTGTAATCTTTTTCATCTTCTGGGCGGATTAGAAAGTCAGGTTGAGACCGGCCACAAAGCCGATGCTCTTGGGATAGGCGGAGTAGTCCACGCCCGGAGTCAGCGGCGTGGCACGGCGGGTGTCGACCTCAGGATCATAGCCCGAGTATTTCGTCAGGCAGAAGAGGTTCGTACCGGTCACATAGAAGCGGACCTTGCGGAGATGAATCTTCTCCGTAACCTTTTCAGGCAGGGTATAGCCCAGGGTTGCGCTCTGGAGACGGAGGTACGAGGCGTCCTCGACGGCCCAGTCGCTGAATACGGCGGTACCCACGGCCGGCGACCACATCGTCTTGCCGGCGTTGACACTCTTGAGCTGGGCAGCGTCGGTAATCAGTTCTCCCGTGGTCCAGTCGATGTTGGTCCAGCGGTTGTCCACGTCCATCATCTCAATGAGATTCCGGTTGTTGAACTTGCGGGAAGAAGTGAACTCGATCTTGTTGGCATTGTACACCTGGTTGCCGATCATGTAATTGAAGTTTGCGCTGAAGTCGATGCCATAGGCATAGCCACTCAGCGAGAAACCGCCCGTAAAGTCAGGGCTGGCGTTGCCGATCACCTCGCGGTCAGCCACGGTCACCTTTCCGTCACCGTTGAGGTCCTTGAGTTTCAAGGCGCCCGGACGCAGGTAGCTGGCACCGATGATGGCGGAGTTATCCACGACACCGCTGTTCAGCACCCATTTGCCGCCTGTGTATGTGAAATCGTCGGCCGAATAGAAGCCGTCGTTGCGGTAACCATACATGTTGCCGAGCGGCTGGCCGACCTGCACGATGTAGTCGTCGCCGATCTCCGTGGAAGCCCAATAAGACTGAGCGGTAATGGATTCCAGGCCGCCCAGGTCCGTGACCCGGTTGACGTTGTACGAAATGTTACCGCCGATGTTCAGCGAGAAGTTCTTCTCCGACACGATCGGAGCGTTGAGCGTAAGCTCGACACCGCGGTTGCGCGTCGAACCGATGTTGCGATACTGGCTGTCATAACCGGAACCGGTGATCGGGAAGTTGATGAGCAGGTCCTTCGTATCATTCTGGTAAACCTCGATGCTGCCGGTCAGGGCGCCGCGCCAGAAGCCGAAGTCCAGACCGATGTTGTGCGTATAGGTGGTCTCCCAGGTCAGGTCGGGATTGTTCATCACTTTGCCTGCCATCCAGTAGTTGCCAGCCTGACTCAGCCAGGCTGTGGTGGTGGAGGAATACTGCTTGACCAGCAGACCCGAAGGGATGTTGTTGTTACCGGCGGTACCGAAGCTGTAACGGAGTTTCAGCTGATCGATCCAGCCCGCATCCATCCACGGCTCATTGGAGAGGGTCCAGGACACGGCGGCCGACGGGAAGAGGCCCCAGCGGTGCCCCCGGGCGAATTTCGACGAGCCGTCGGCGCGAAGCGTGGCACCGATCGAATAACGGCGTTTGTAGTCATAATTCACACGGCCGAAGAAGGACAGCAATTTGTCATCGGGATTGTAGTAGTTGTCGGTCGAAGCCGGTGAACCGGAAGAAAGGAAGTTCCACGCCATCTGGGCGTCATAGAACGTCGGCAGGCCGTCGACCATCATCGTCAGGGTGTTGCTCTTGGTGATGGTCATTTCCTCACCGAGGAGGACCGACAAGTTGTGGTCTTCGCCCAGGATCTCACCGAAGTTGTAGTTCAGGGTGTTGGTATTGCGGTAACGGTCGCGGAAGGCTTCCTTGTGCTGGTTGGAAGGCGTGTTCTTGACCGTGGAGTTGTTGGCCACGTAGTAAGTGGTCAGGCCATAGAAACGGTCGTCCATCTGGCGGTAGTCCTCGAGACCCCCCTCGATCTTGAGGGTCAGGTTGTCGATGATCTGCCAGTTGAAGGCGGCATTGGCGTTCAAGGTCTTGCGCAGACGCTTGGAGTCGTTGTCAGCCACGCTGAGCAACGGCGGAGCGTTGTCGCCATAGTCCTGCTCTTCGTCAACGCCCTGGATGGTGGACTGGAGCGGGATCGGGGTGTAGGAGACGGCATGTTTCAGACGGCCGTTGCCCGAAGTGGTACCCGTATCATTGATGCCGTTGGCACCAGAACCACGCACTTTGGTACGCGAATAGCGGACATTCACGTCAATATTGGTCGTCTTCGAGGTTTTGAAGTTCCCTTTGAAATTGAGGTTGTCGCGGGTGTAGGTGGAACCGGCCATGATAGCTTCGTCACCCATATGGGCGTAGCCCACAGTCCAGTTGTGGTTGTCACCGCTGCCGGAAATCGAGAAGTCGGCGCTGAAAGACTGGCCTGCATTACCGAACACGGCGTCAACCCAGTTGTTGCCTGTCAGGCCAGAATACAGGTCGATATCGGAGAAAGTGCCGAAGTAAGGCTCGTAATAGTTGCCCACATTGTCGCGGATCTTGGCGAGTTCATACTGGAACCGGACGAAATTGTCCGGATTCATCGCCACGATGGCGCTCTTGTTGGCCATCTGCTTGCGACCGTAATAGGTATTGAATTTCACCGAGACACGCTCCCCTTTTTCGGCGCTCTTGGTCGTGACGATCACAACGCCGTTGGCACCGCGGCTACCGTAGATGGCCGTCGAGAAAGCGTCTTTCAGGACGTCGATCGACTGGATCTCAGAAGAGGAGATATCGTTGATGGATTCCACGGGGAAACCGTCTACGATGTACAGAGGGCTGTTGTCCTGGGTGATGGAACCGCCACCGCGGACACGGATCTTGATGTCGGCGTCGGGATCACCTTCCGTGGTGACGACCGAGACGCCAGCCATTTTTCCGGAGAGTGCCTGGCTGACCGTAGTCACCGGCTGCTCGGCGAGTTTCTCGCTGCCGACGGAGGAAACGGATCCCAGGAGGTCGCGGCGTTTGACAGTCGCATAACCCACCACGACCACCTCGTCGAGGAAGGTCTGGTCGGCTGCCAGGACGATGTCGATCCGGGTACGTCCGTTGATGGGGACCACCTGGTTCGCAAACCCGATGTACGAGAACACCAGATTGACTGCATCTGCGGGAACTGTGAGCGAATAGTCGCCGTCGATACCAGTGATGGTACCGATCTGCGTACCTTCCACCATGACACCGGCTCCGATGAGCGGCTCGCCCGTGTCATCGGTCACGATGCCCGTGATGGTCGTCTGTGCCGAAAGCGACCAGGCGACGCCCAAGCAGAGAAGCGCAAGAAGGAGTTTCTTTGCTGGATTTTTCATAGGGTACTGTAAGTTAATTAATGATTAAATTGATTGATATTTAGTTGATTATATTTCTTACTAGATAATGGAGGTACATCTCCAGATTGGTATAGCGTCTGTTTTTGTCAAGCGTGACGGCCTTTCCGTCAGCCGCACTGGACTTGTCCAGGCCCGCCTCCTCCTCGAACCAATCGGGCATGCCGTCGCCGTCGCTATCTTTGACTTGCGCAAGTTGCTCGTTCGTGGCGCCATAGGAAGGCCATCCGCCGACATCCTCCTGCGAATCGATGATACCGTTGTTTGAGCCGCCGCTTCCCTTCTTCCCCGACCAGGTACCTTTGCGCACCTCGTCTACGATGCGGAGGTCCACGGCATCACGCGTCAGACTCGCACCGACACGGGCAAGTACGCTTTCAAAGGCCTCCGCGGCGGTCTGCAGGGTAACCTTGCTCTCCCCGAATACGATGTTGAAACGTTCCTCCGACTTGATGACAGCGGTCTCGACAGTTGTCTTGGGATGAATCCCCTGCCAGTTGTCCCGGTTGACCCCGGCAATCAGGTCGGCATATTTCTCGTCGGCCACCTGGCCGTCGAAATGGTTGCCGGCCACATAAAACTTGCCCCAGGTGTTTGCCGGATTCTTGTCGTCACTCGAAGACCCCGAAACGTACGGCTGGAAAATGCGATTGACCAGCGACGACTTGGTTACAGTCGAAGCGCCGGGCTTATAGTAGTTGTTGATGAAATTATAGGAGCCCCCTTCGCCGGCATAGCCGCCGTCGGTAGGGCCCCAGTTGTAAAACACATTGTTGGCCAGTTCCACCTGCTCGATTTCGGGTTGCCCGGTGTAGCGGCTGCCGCACAGGCGCGGTGTACGCGAGGTATGGTGGGCCAGCAGGTTGTGGTGGAACGTTGCCTTGTGGCCGCCCCAGATGCCACCGTAACCGTGGGCGCCCTTCGGATGCTTGGAGTTGTTGAGGCTCTCGCTGAGGATGCACCACTGCATCGTGAAGTTCTCGTTGTCGTAGAACGAGGCACATTCATCCATCGACCAGCTCATCGAGCAGTGGTCGAGGATGATGTTGGCGTGGTTGCGGCCCCAGATGCAGTCTTCCTGGCCGGGCACCTTATCGCCCAGGCGGAAGCGCACGAAGCGGATGATCACGTTGTCGGCGTTGTTCTGGATACTGTAGTTGGCCAGGCAGATGCCGTCGCCCGGCGCCGTCTGGCCGGCGATGGTGACGTCGCCCTTGGAGATGGTCAGGCTGCTCTTGAGTTCGATGACGCCGGCCACGTCGAAGACGATGATCCGGGCGCCGGACTGACCGAGCGCGTAGCGGAGCGAGCCCTTGTTGTTGTTATCTTCGAGCGTGGTGACGTGATAGACCGCGCCGCCGCGGCCGCCGGCCGTGAACATGCCGCAGCCCTCGGCGCCCGGGAAGGCGCGCGCGACGCCGTCTTCCTCGGAAGCAGGGATGAGGAAGTCTTCATATTTGAGGCCGGTGGGCGTAGGCGGCGTGGGAGGCTCGGGCTCGGCCTCGGTAGAGGCCGTGACCGCGCTCGACCACGCGGAGGCACCGGCGGCGGAAACAGCGCGTACGGTAAACTGGTAGGCAGTGCCGGATTTCAAGTCGGAGATGACGACGTTACGGCTGCTTACCGATCCCTTCTGGATCTGGGTACCGCCCTGGTTGAGCTGCCAGTCGTAGGACGAGGCGCCCGTGACGGCCGACCACTGGAAGGTCAGCGAAGTCTGCGTCGCACTGTGGAGGGCGATGCCGGTCGGGACGTCGGGCGCCTTTGGCTCGGGTTCGGGTTCCGGTCCGGGGCAGGCGGTGATAAAAGGAATGATGGCCAGCAGGAAAGCCAGCTTCAACAGGTCACGCTTCATAGCTTCTCGTATTCCAGCGCAGCCCAGATAAGCGGGCCGATGCCCTTGGGATCGTTGCTGCGTACTTTTTCGTGGATATAATAGTCGTAGTCGCCGCTGCGGTTCTCCTTGCCGCCGAGGCCC
This sequence comes from Bacteroidales bacterium, assembly GCA_016284265.1. Lineage (GTDB taxonomy): Bacteria > Bacteroidota > Bacteroidia > Bacteroidales > UBA932 > Cacconaster. Next base: position 8,892 of record JAEEOM010000194.1, read on the forward strand.
GCCACTTCGCAGCAGCGGTTCAGGTCGACAAGGCCGCGTTCGAACGACACAAAGGTCTTGATCAGATTGCGGTAGGCCTTCTTCGCATCGGCCTGGCAGTCGAGGTAGGCCTCGCGGCAGCCGCGCAGCATGGCATAGACGAACATCGCGCTGCAGGTGGCCTCAATGTAGTTCCCTTCCTCGCCCGGCCGGTCGAGCACCTGGTACCACATCCCGGTGCCGGGATCGGCGTATTTCGGCAGGGTTTCGAAAATGTGACGGAAGATGCGGAGCATCTCGTCGCGGCCCGGCGTGTCTTCGGGCAGGACGGGCAGCACCTCGACGAGCGCCATGGCGTACCAGCCGAGGGCGCGGCCCCAGGCGTGGGCCGACTGGCCCGTGGCCGGATCGCACCAGAACATCTCGTGCGAGGAGTCCCAGGCGTGGCGGTACAGGCCCGTAGCCGGGTCGAAGGTATGGTCGGCCACGGTCAAAAAGTGCTGCGCGATGTCGGCGAAGTTGCGCATCTTGAGGCTGTCGGGCACGTAGCGGGCCGTGTATTCGGCGTAAAAAGGCTGTGCCATATAGAGGCCGTCAAGCCACATCTGGTTCGGATACACCTGCTTGTGCCAGAAACCGCCTTCGGGCGTCCGTGGCTGCTCGAGGAGCTGCTCATAAAGCAGGTCCATGGCCAGACGATATTTCTCCTTCCCCGTGAGGTCATAGAGCTGGAACAGCGTCCGGCCTGGGCAGATGTGGTCGGTGGAATAGTTCGACTTTTTGTAATTCACACCGATGGTGCCATCTTCTCCGATCATGGCATCGTACCAGGCGTCGACGTAATCCAATACGTCACTCCCGGCCTGACCGGGGGTCTCGCTGGCGTCCAGGAAAGCCTTCAGTTCGAGGCCCGTGGTATAATTCCATTTGAGTTTCCCTTCGAGCCCGTCGATATAGGCGGCGGAAGGGTTGCGCTGCATCTCGCTGCGGACGACTTCTTCAGACAGTGGAGCCTTGTCTTTGCAGGAAGACAAGGCGAATACCGTCAGGGCGACGGAAAGGATCAGGATCGTGCTCCGCATCATTTGTTGTCAAACGGGTTCCAGACGATGCCGTCCTGGGGTTGATACATCACTTTTTCAAAGGTATAATCGGTAGCCTGCTTTGGCTTGAGGGTGTGCGCCCACTTCACGCGCCGGCCTGCGGCGCCGGGACCATAGTTGTCGTATTCGGCGTAGAAGGAATTCTTCTTCGTGTCGGGCTTGCCCTCCTTCTCCCAGTCGTGCCAGCCTTCGGGCAGGATGTGGGCGCCGAGTTCACAGTGGATGAAGACCGTCTTGGCATAGGCGCCCCACGGGCGGCCGAGGTAGCATTTGTCAATGCCCGGCCCGGCCGTCAGCTTGCAGTCCTTGAAGACGTAGCCGTATTTTTGGCCGGGGAAGGTGGAGGCGGCAGTCACATAGCTGTTCTTCTTGCTGTGGATCGTGCAGTTCTCGAAGTAGCAGATGCTGGGGCCGAAGATGAAGTCGGTCGTACCTTCTATATAACAGTCGAGATAGTAGTTGCGTTTCACGCCGCCGTCCTTGCCGTAGCGGCCATACGTATAAAGGGTGTCCTGGTTGCCGATGAAGCGGCATTTGTGGAAGAAGAGGAAGTCGCCGTCGGTGAACACCGCCACGGCCTGGCCGATGGGCTTCCCCTCCCCGGCCGTATTCTCGAAGGTCAGGCTCTCGAAAGTAACGTAGCTCGAATGGACGTACATCGTGGCGCTGCCCGAGGTTCCGACCTTGAAGTCGAAGCCGGGCCAGATCTGCTCGGCGTACTTGCCCCAGGTGATTACCGTATTCTCGGCGTCCTCGCCGATGAGGTGGAGCCGGAACTTGTTGTGCGGGATGGTGACCATCTCCCGATACACACCCTTGCGGATGTAAATCGTGGTGATGCGCTCATGGCTATAGTCGGGGCAGGCGTTGATGGCTTCCTGCACCGTAAAGAAGTCACCGTGGCCGTCGGTCGAGACAACGATGTCGTACCGTAAGAGGTGTTCAGCGAGTTCAGGAATCTGGGCTTTGATCTTGTCGCAGACAATCTCGGTGACCTTGCGGGCGCCGCACGCCACCGTATGGGTGTTGTCGTTCTTGCCGGTGGAGATCATGAAATAGGCCTTCGAGGCATCGTCCCCCAGGCCCTCGAGCCAGTCGAGGGTGGCGGTGGTGATGTCGAGGAGCGGCACGTTGAATTCCTGCGCCACCTGTTTCATCGCTTCGGGATAGTCGGTGTGGCAGTTGCGGTCGAGCTTGCCTTCCTTGAACCAGCGGCGGGCCACCGGGGTGAGGAGCACGGGCTTGCAGCCGGCGTCGAGAGCCGTGCGGACGAAGGTCCGCAGGTTGTCCTGGTATGCGCCGAAGGCAGGCGCATAGCGCTCGGGATCGTCCTGCTTGGCGTCGTTGTGGCCGAATTCAATGAACACCCAGTCACCGGGCTTGAGGTTGGCCTTGACATGGTCCCAGAGGCCGCGGTCGATGAAACTCTTGGTGCTCCGGCCGTTCTGGGCGTAGTTGACGACCTTCACCTGGTCGTCGAGGAAGTTCTGGAACATCATGCCCCAGCCCCGTTCGGGATTGCCGTTGGACAGGTCTTTCTCCGCCATCGTAGAGTCACCCATCAGATGGATGGTGGTAAAGGAACTGCAGAGCAGCCAGAGGGCCGCGATCGCGGCGATTTTCAGGATTTTCATAGGCGTTTCCCGTTGATGGTGACGTTGTCGAAGGTAATGTTTTCGGCGAAGTGGACTTCCTCGCCCTTCTTCGCCGTGAAATAGCTGTTGTGGAAGTCGATGTTACGTACGGGCAGTTCGGGCAGGCCGTTGATGAAGACGGCCTGGTCGGCGCCGGCACAGAGGACGTCGGAGACGTGGATGTCGCGGAATTCCGGCGTCGTCTCATCGACAGGCTGGAGATCGGACTTGGCATCGGGATCCATGTCTGTCGCGGCGACGCCCGCGTAGTATAGATTGAAGATCACGCCGTAGGTGACGATATCCTTCATATAAATATGGTCACACCAGATGTCTTTCACCAGGCCGCCGCGGCCGCGGGTGCTTTTGAAGCGCAGGCCCACGTCGGTGCCGATGAAACGGCAGCGAGTGACGCGGATGTTCTCCACGCCGCCCGACATCTCGCTCCCCACCACGAAGCCGCCGTGGCCGTGATAAACCGTACAGTCGGAGATGATGAGGTTGCGGCACTTGCGCGCGTGGCGCCGGCCGTCTTCGTCTTTGCCCGATTTGATGCAGATGGCATCGTCGCCCACGTCGAAGGAGCTCCCGGTGAGGATGACGTTCTCGCAGGCGTCGATGTCGATGCCGTCGCCGTTGGCCGAGTAGTGCGGGTTGCGGACGGTGATGCCGCGGATCACGACATCCTGGCAATAGAGCGGGTGGAGGTTCCAGCAGGGCGAGTTCTGGAAGGTGCAGTCTTCGATGAGCACGCGGCTGCATTCGCGCAGCGACACGAGGACAGGCCTCAGGAAAGTTTTGATCTCCTGTTCGTCCAGCGAGGGGTCGGGATAGTTGAGCGATCCGGCTGTGGCGCGGGCCTTGGCGTATCCTTCGTCGGGGAACCAGGTCTTGCCGTCATCGGAGAGCAGGCCGCCTCGCTGGAGGACCACCTTCCACTGGTCATCCGATACCTTGCGGCGCTTCACTTCGCGCCAGGCGTCGCCGCTGCCGTCGATGATGCCGCCGCCGGTGATGGCGATGTCGTGCGCGCCCTCCGCGTGGATCGGCGAGAGGCAGCGGCGAACGTCGAGGCCTTCGAAGTTGGTGTCGATGATGGGATAGAGGTCCTGGTCGGTGGAGAAGACGATGACGGCGTCTTTCTCGACGCGGAGCTCGATGTGGTTCGCCAGGCCGATCGGGCCGGTGAGCCAGATGCCGGCCGGCACCACGAGGCGGCCGCCGCCTTTTTCGGAGAGGGCGGCGATGGCCTTGGCAAAGGCGTCGGTGTTGAGCGTGACACCGTCGCCCACGCCGCCGAAGTCGGTCA
>JAEEOM010000195.1 GCA_016284265.1 Bacteroidales bacterium
TTGCAGGTTTCCTCGCGCAGGCCTGCCCCGCACCCATGCGTTTCGTAGCCATCGACGACAAATTCGGCCAGAGCGGAAAACCCGCCGAACTGATGGCGGCCTACGGACTCGATGCGGCGCATATCGTGGAGGCAGCCTTGTCGCTGCGATGAGTACCGACCGGGAAATACTTCAGTTATATCGGGAAGGCGGACGCGAACAGGCGTTCCGCCTTCTTGTGCAAACCTATAAGGAGCGCCTCTATTGGCATATCCGCCGGATGGTGCTCGACCACGACGATACCGACGATTGCCTCCAGAACACCTTTCTCAAGGTGTGGCGTTCTCTCGACAGCTTCCGCGGCGACGCCCAACTTTACACCTGGCTCTACCGCATCGCTACCAACGAGACCCTGACTTTTCTGTCCCGGCAGCAGACCCGTGGCGAGTACGCAGGCCTTGACGCGGCTGACCGGCTGTCGTCCGACCCCTGGTTCGACGGCGATGAGGTGCAGACAGCCCTCCACCGGGCCATCGCCAAGTTGCCGCCGAAGCAGAAGGCCGTTTTCCTCCTCCGTTATTTTGAGGAAATGCCCTACGAAAAGATCGCCCAGGTGCTGGAAACCTCCGAAGGCGCCCTCAAGGCTTCCTATCACCATGCCTATGAAAAGATCAAGGCGTGGATGAAAGAAGCGCTGGACGCAAAATACTAAGTCCGATTAAACCTTTGAAAGCCTTGTCAGTCTAAGAACCGTATGAACGAACAAAAGGATTATTTAAGCAGCTGTGCGGGAGGCGACAACCCTTTCCGGGTGCCCGAGGGCTACCTCGAGAGCCTGGAGGATCGTCTGCTTTCCCGAATTGCTGCCGAAGAACAGCCCGCGACGCCGGCCAAGCATCCCGCCTGGCGGATTATCAAGCCCGCCCTTACGCTGGCGGCCATGTTCGCCCTGATTTTCGGTATGGGTTACGGCGTGCTTTCCCTCACGCACACGCTGGGCCGCGGCGTCGGCTCCGCCGCTGAAGAATACGCTTCCGCGGAAGAGGAGCTGATCCGTCCCGTTTCGCTCATCGACTATTACCAGGCGGACGAGACCGAAGATACTTCCGAGCTCGATGAAGAGACGCTGGTCAACTACCTGGCCGCCGAACTCTCCTTTGCCGACCTGGCAGACATTTATGCCCAAACCTACAAAGAGAAATGAAAAAGTTTTTTGCTTTGACCCTTTGCCTGTTTGCGTCCGTCCTTCTTTTCGCACAGCCGCAGGGCAAACCCGACAACGAGCAGCGCAAGAAAGACTGGGAGCGACTGCAAGCTGAGAAAATAGCCTTCATCACCCAGGAACTCGACCTGACTCCCGAAGAGGCCCAGGTGTTCTGGCCGGTCTACAACCAGTGTTGGAAAGAGGTTCTTGCCTCCCACAAGGCTACGCGCGAGGCTTTCGCCGACATCCGCGGCAAGCAGGCCGACAACCTTACTGACAAAGAGATGGAAAAGAAGCTGGACGCCTACATCCAGGCGACCACCCGATCGAATCAGGTCCTGGCCGACTGGTATCCCAAATTCAAGGAAGTGCTGCCCATCCGCAAGGTTGCCAAACTCTACCAGGCTGAAGAAGCCTTCCAGCAGCGGATGATCAATAATTTGCGGAAACATCCGCAAAAACCCCCGAAGGAGAAATGAAAAAAGCGGCGCGAGCCGCTTTTTTTGTGTCTAATCGAGCTTCAGCACCGCCATAAAAGCCGACTGGGGCACTTCCACCTGGCCGATCTGGCGCATGCGCTTCTTGCCGGCTTTCTGCTTTTCGAGCAGTTTGCGTTTGCGGGTGATGTCGCCGCCGTAGCACTTGGCCGTCACGTCTTTGCGTACCTGCCGTACCGTTTCGCGGGCAATGATCTTCGCCCCGATGGCGGCCTGGATGGCGATGTCGAACTGCTGGCGGGGGATGAGTTCCTTGAGCTTCTCGCAGATCTTGCGGCCGAAGTCGTAGGCGTGGTCCTGATGGATGAGTGTCGAAAGGGCATCGGCAGGTTCGCCGTTGAGGAGAATGTCGAGTTTCACGAGTTTGGCCGGCCGGAAGCCGATGACATGATAGTCGAATGAGGCGTAGCCCTTGGAGATGGACTTGAGTTTGTCGTAGAAGTCGAAGACAATTTCTGACAGCGGCATCTCGTAGGTCAGTTCCACGCGGTCGGCCGTCAGGTAGTGTTCGCTCTTGAGGATACCGCGCTTGTCGAGGCAGAGTTTCATGATGGGCCCGTAGAACTCGCTCTTGCTGATGACCTGCGCCTGGATGAACGGTTCTTCGATGTGGTCGATCAGCGTGGGGGCGGGCAAACCCGAAGGGTTGTGCACGTCCACGACAGCGCCTTGTGTCGTATAGACTTTATAGGATACGTTCGGCACCGTGGTCACCACATCCATGTCGAACTCCCGGAAGAGACGTTCCTGCACGATTTCCATGTGAAGCAAACCCAGGAAACCGCAACGGAATCCGAAACCCAGCGCCAGCGAACTCTCGGGCTCGAACACCAAAGAGGCATCGTTGAGTTGGAACTTCTCGAGCGAAGCACGCAGATCTTCGTACTGGTCGGCGGTCACAGGGAACATACCGGCATAGAGCATCGGCTTGACATCTTCGAAGCCGGCAATCGCTTCGCTGCAAGGCCGGGCCACATGCGTAATCGTATCGCCGACTTTTACCTCCACGGCTGTCTTGATGCCGGAGATGATGTAGCCCACGGAGCCGCACGGAATCTCACCCGTCGGACAAAGCTTCATCTTGAGCACGCCCACTTCGTCTGCCGTGTATTCCTTGCCCGTATTGACGAATTTCACGCGGTCGCCGGTCCGGATGGAACCGTTCTTGACTTTGAAGTAGGCGATGATACCCCGGAACGAATTGAAGACAGAGTCGAAAATCAAGGCCTGCAGCGGCGCGTCGGGATCGCCTTTCGGTGCCGGGGTCCGGTCTACGATGGCATCGAGAATCGCATCGACCCCTTCTCCCGTGCGGGCCGAGGCCAGCAGGACATCGTCGGGGTCACAGCCGAGGAGGTCCACCACCTGATCGCGCACGACATCGACCATCGCCGCATCCATGTCAATCTTGTTGAGCACGGGAACGATCTCCAGGTCGTGCTCGATGGCCAGATAGAGATTCGAGATAGTCTGGGCCTGGATGCCCTGCGTGGCATCGACCACGAGCAGCGCTCCTTCGCACGAAGCGATGGCACGGGAAACTTCATAGGAGAAGTCCACGTGGCCGGGCGTGTCGATCAGGTTGAGAATATACTTCTCTCCGCCGCGGCTATACTCCATTTGGATGGCGTGGCTCTTGATGGTGATGCCTTTCTCGCGTTCCAGATCCATCGAGTCAAGCACCTGGTTCTCCATATCCCGCTGGTCGAGCGTATGGGTACGTTCGAGCATGCGGTCGGCCAAGGTGCTTTTCCCATGATCGATATGGGCGATGATGCAGAAATTCCGGATATGCTTCATGCTGCAAAGATAGGAAAAAAGGCGCCATCTGAATCCGGCTCAGCGCATGCGGATGGTGAAGCCGAAGTCGGTGGCGTCGGCGCGGACGCGGTCTTCTTCCAGCGGGAGGGGACCGCAGCTGGCGCCGCCCAGGCCGGTGACAGCGGCATCGAGGCAGAGCCAGGTATCGCCCGGCGCCGGCAGTTCATGGGCGTGGGCCGCTTCCACCAGATCGACGGCGCGGTAAGGCAAAGCCTGAAGCGAGAACACCGGCATGCCGGAATCGGACTGCCGCAGGCTGTTGAGCGCCGCTTCGAAGGCTACCCCGTGGCGGGCGCGTGTCAGCGCGGCCCAGCGGACTTGTTCGTGGTTGGCCATCTCCTGCGGCTTCGTATAGTTGCTCACCTGATCGGAGACACGGCCGGAGTAGATGCCGACGAAGGCGCACGTGTAGCGGTCAGCGTAGTTTTCTTCCGGCCCGCGACCGTAATAGGTGAGGCGCGAAAGGCGTGCAGGCACTTGCATGAGGTAACCGAGGCGGCCCAACACAAGCGAAGGCTTGTCGGAGATGACATGCGAACGGAGCGTCACACTGCCATCACGGGCGACTGTCCAGACCACGTGCGACGTAAACTGAATCACGTTCACGCTGTCGGGATCTTCGACAATCCGGCAGGTGGCACTGGCGCTTGTCCCGTCAAGGTGGGCTCCGCAAGGCGCTTTCGAGACGATATCCACAGTAACCGTAACCGATCCGTCGGGTTGTTCCTTCACAGCCAGACTGGAAACGGCTTTATGCTGCAGGTTGTGCAGCCCTTCGGCCGCCCAGGCATCACAATACCAGGCGTCGTTGTTGACCAGGGCGCGGTAAGCATTCAAGCGAGGACCTTGTCCGGGGACGATGACATCGCGGCCGCGGTACCGGAGCCGGTCGAGCGAGCCATCGAAGGGATTGAATTCGGCACGGAAGCGGCGGCCCTTGACGACCAGCCGGCCGTTGTCGCTGACGGTGGTCTTGAGCGAGCGGCCCTTGGCCGGCGCAGTCACGGCAGCGGCTCCTTTCTGCAGGAACAGCTGTTCCTTACACGCTTCGAAACCGGCATCGGCCCAAGGCAGGTTCTCCTGCAGGGTATAGGAGAGGTTCAGATAGCACTCTTTTCCTTCCGGCAGGGGACCTACGGAGATGAAATGGTTTTCTTTCGTACGCGGATCGAGGGATCCGGTTTCAAAGCGGCCGCTGCGAACCACTTCGCCGTCGGCAATCAGGGTCCAGCGGGCGTCGTAGGAGACAGGCTCATAGTAGTTCCGATTGAAAAGCTGTACGGTGACCCGGCCGTCCTGCATCCCGACCAGATAGGTATAAAGATTCTGATAAACCTTCTTGACTTCAAAGTATTGCGGCTTCGGACTGCGGTCGCCGTTGAGGATGCCGTTCATCACGAACTGCCCGTCATTGGGTTTGTCGCCGAAGTTACCGCCGGAGGCCAGGTAGCGGGTGCCGTCGGCTGTCCAGTTCCAGAGCGACTGGTCCACCCAGTCCCAGATGGCACCGCCGATAAAGAAGTTGGTGGAGTCCATCGACTGCCAGTACTGGGCGAAATTGCCCAGGGCATTGCCCATCGAGTGGGCGAACTCGTTGATGTGGTAGGGATACTTGACGGCGGCCGTTCCTGTGGCGACCTCCTGCACCCACGCGACGGAGGGATACTGCCGGCAGCCGATGTCCGAAATGTCGTTGTTGCGTTCGTACTGGATGGGCCGCACCGGGTCGATGGCCCGGCCGGCCGCATAGGTGTATTCGAAGTTCTTGCCGGGTCCGGCCTCGTTGCCCATGCTCCAGATGAGGATGCTGGGATGGTTGTAGTTTGCGGCCACCATTTCGGTGAAGCGGGCTACGTGGGCGGCGCGCCACTCCACAGGATGTGACAGGGACGCGGCGCCATAGTGGTAGTGGTGACTCTCGATATTGGCCTCGTCCATCAGGTAGATGCCGTACTTGTCGCAGAGCCAGTACCAGTAGGGCGCATCGGGATAGTGGGAGTTGCGGACATGGTTGATGCCGGCCTGTTTCATGAGCCGGATGTCCTGTTCCATCACTTCGCGGGTCACGGCGTGACCCATCGAAGGTTCGGTTTCGTGGCGGTTGACGCCGCGCAGTTTCACGGGCTTGCCGTTGAGGTAGAAATAACGGCCCGCCAGGCCGAACTCGTCTTCTTCGGCCGGCGTGTCGCAGATGGCGATCTCCCGGAAACCCACAATGGTAGAGAAGATGTCGAGAACACGGCCGTCCGCATCTTTCAGCTCGCCTACGAGCGTGTAGCGTTGCGGCGCTTCGGCCGACCAGGGTTTGGCATCGGGGAATTCAAGTACGCAGGAAGGCTCCTGGTCCGGAAATGACGCCACCAGGGTATTGTCGTCGGCATAGAGCGTATTCTCATAGAGATGATAGGTAAGGCGTTGTCCCGCGTCAGCGCCGGAGATTTCGGCGGCTACCTGCAGGCTGGTCATCGTGGGCGTGACGCGGATGTCACGCACAGAGACTTGCGGCTTGGCTTCCAGTGCCACGCTGCGGAAGATGCCGGGCAGTCGGAACATGTCTTGCGCTTCGAGGTTCGATGCGTCGCTGTTGCGGTACACTTCCACGGCCACGGTGTTGGTTCCCTCCTGCACATACTCGGTAATGTCGAACTGAGCCAGGTTGCGGGAGTTCTTCGAGAAGCCTACATACTGGCCGTTGATCCACAGGTAGAAGAAGGAATCGACGCCGTCGAAGTCGATGAAGATGCGCTTGCCCGACCAGGCGGCCGGTACGTTGAAACCGCGACGGTAGGAACCCACTTCGTTGCGGGCCTTGAACAGGGTCCAGTCTTCCGGCGGGGTGCGCATCACGCCGAGGCGCCAGTCATCGGGCTTGATCTCTTTCCACCAGGGCACGTTGACGTTGACATAGATGGGCGTGCCGTAGCGCTGACTGCCGTCGTGGCCGATACCTACGATGTTCCAGTTGGAAGGGACAGGGATTTCATCCCAGGCGGCATCGTCAAAACCGGGCTCCTGAAATCCGGTTGGCCGATGGTCCGGATCGGGCGCCCAGTGGAAACGCCAGGTACCGTCGAGGCTCAGCCACAAGGTGCTGTTTTCGGGAAGCACCCGGCGGGCCGATTCGATATCTTCGAAGGAGAAAAACCAGGCATGAGGCAGTTCCTTGTTGAGGGACAGTTCCTCGGGTGATTGCCATTCAGTTCCTTTGGGAGTTTGTTCATGGCCGAAATGAAAACCGGCGAGCGCGATGGAGAGAAGAAGAGCGAATATTTTCATAGCGAAGTGTCTTTTATAACAAGGTATCCAGTAAACAAAAGTAAAAAATATTCTTTAATCAAAAAATATTTTGAAATTTTTGGTACTTTGTGATACAAGGTACCATATTTTTTATATATCTTTGCATCGTCAAAACTAAACACTGTATGCTAATCGAACTCAAGGGAGTCCACAAGACTTACGACAACGGGCAGCCGCTCCACGTGCTGAAGGGGATCGACCTGACGATCGGGAAGGGGGAATTCGTGTCGATCATGGGTGCGTCGGGTTCGGGAAAGTCGACCCTGCTCAACATCCTGGGCATCCTCGACAACTATGACGAAGGGGAGTACCACCTGGCCGGCAAGCTCATCAAGAACCTGAGCGAGCGCGAAAGCGCGACCTATCGCAATGAGATGATCGGGTTCGTGTTCCAGTCGTTCAATCTCATCGGCTTCAAGACGGCCGTCGAGAATGTGGAACTTCCGCTGTTCTACCAGGGGGTAAGCCGTCATCGCCGCCACGAAGCGGCGATGGCTT
>JAEEOM010000196.1 GCA_016284265.1 Bacteroidales bacterium
GGGGTAGGTCGAATAATTAGATCGGGACCTACCCCGGGTATCGGCTTCTCAGCGCTTCTATCGGTGTAGGTCTGCCGCCATTCGTTCGACCTACCCCAAAATAGCCGGAGACCTATCCCAGAAAACGAAGCCCGCTTCAGCGGGCCGTTCCGAAGGAACGAGGGGTCTGGGGATGTGCCCCAGTAAAAACAAGAGCGGCAGTCCGCGCCGCATAAAAAAAAAGAGCTGTCACTTGGACAGCTCTTTTTATGGCTCGTGTTGATAGATGATAGACGCTGTCATTCGTCGACAATGGTCACTACTTTCTCCTCTACCGTCTGTGTCTCACCCTCGTCGGTGGTTATGGTAATCCGGCGTTTGCTCCACCACTGGGTGGTCCAGCCGGAAGCCAAATGGATTTCAGTCGCCGTGAATTGTTCCATTGTCGCTTGCATATGGGAATCGGCGATGCCCTTGTCTATCTCTTTCTCCATTTCATCCAGTGGCAGATCCGCCGGGAGGACGGTTTTCGTGGCAGCGAGCACGGACTCCCGGAGAAAAGGCATCAAGGCATCACTATCCACCTGGAAATAGGAGCGAATGAGCACAAAGGAAGAGTCCGATTGCTCCTCGTCTACCCAAAAGTGCAGATTGATCGGCAATTTCCCGGTCGTGTTCGGAAGGGGGCTGTTGAGTTCCTGTTGGACGGAATACTCCTGATCGAGCCGAAGCCGGGCTCCATGATAGAGAAGCAAGGGGACGACATCGTCCAAACAGGCCGTAACAATGGTTTCGGGACGGCAGACAAGATCCGTGTAGGTGTCGATAAGACCTTGCCGGGTCAGGCCGAGTTCCTTCAGGGCCTTCTCGTCGTGCTTCGCCAAGACGGCATCGACCGAGAGGGGGATCGTCCGTTTCATGGCTTCTGTCAGTTCATCCAGGTTGACGATGTCTTGGACAGTACCGAATTCATTCGTCTGGGTCCGGATGACAATTCCCTCCGCCACCTTACCCACAACCTCTGCCCCGACATTCAGGCTCAGGTCAGAAGAGAATACGTCCTTGTAGGACGTTTGAAGGATATAGGATTTTTCCGTTTCGTCGACCACTTCGAAAACCCGGGTCTCCGAAGACGCGCTCGCCGTGGTCTCCGTTCCATCCTTTTCAATCTTGACCGTCGTACTTTTGCATTCATATACCGCGCTGTCTCCTTTATGCCAGTAAGCACAAACTTGGACGGTGGAATCAGGCATCATCTGTGCCGACGCAAGAAAAGGAAGGAAGGCCATTAAAGCCGCAAACATGCGTTGTTTCATATAAGTTATCTTTACTCAGGCTGTTAACTTCGATTTATCGGCCACTAAGTTACAAATTTCAATTGATATGGCCTACGTCTCCATAAGAAAAGGATCCCGGTGGTAGAGTCGACAATCTGCGCACATATTCAGACACGTGCAGATTTCTTTTTTTTGCTTAAAAATGGGGCATTTTCTGGGGCACTAGAAACAAAAAACGCCTCGCAGATAAACGAAGCCCCCCGCTTCAGCGGGCCGTTCCGAAGGAACGCGGGGTCTGGGGCAGAGCCCCGGTAAAAAAAGGCGCGGCAGTCCGCGCCGCATAAAAAAAAGAGCTGTCACTTGGACAGCTCTTTTTTATGCGGTGCGGACGAGACTCGAACTCGCGACCTCCGGCGTGACAGGCCGGCATTCTAACCAGCTGAACTACCGCACCTTTAGGTTCTCGGGGCTAACCCCGAACCCCTCGCTTCGGCCTTGTTATTATGCAGGCTGACCCTGCCTGGCCTCCGCTAGCGGCTGATGCCGCTTTCCGATTGGGATTGCAAAGATAGAGAGTTTTTTTTAGTGTGCAAAAAAAAATCAACCTTTTTTATTGTCGGAAGGAATAAGCGTCAATACTTGTGCTTCGTGTCGGCAATTTCATCGGGCGTGATCTTCTTGCGGTCCATCTGGCGCCAGGCGTAGGCGATGTATGCCACGACGAAGGGGATCAGGAAGGAAACCCAGAACATCACCTGGAGCGTGAACGGGCTCGAGGAACTGTTGCGGATCGTGAGCGAACTTTGCAGATCGGTGGCGGAAGGGTAGTAGGCTGTGCTGTTGTAGCCGGCGATGAAAAAGACCGCCATCACGACCAGGACCGTACCGATGCCGGCAGGCCAGATGCCGTGACGGGATTTCGTGAAGGCGCCCAGGATGAAGCCCCGGAGCACGAGGACCACGCCGACAAGGAACATCACCAGCACGGCAGGCATCTGCAGGAAGTTGTGCAGGTACTTGAACTTTTCGAGCGTGATGACGCCTGCCTCATCGACGGCATATCCCGTCCGGAGCAGGAGCATGACGAGCCAGGCCAGGAAGAATAACAGGAACGGCGCAAGGGTCATTTTGACGGTGCGGCGCATCTCCTCCTGAATCTTCGAGTCGTCTATGGTGCGGAGGATGTACAGCGCGCCCAGCACGGCGGTCAGGAACATCAGCGAGCAGCCGAGCAGCAGTGCGTGGTAGTTGACCAGGGCCTCGAGTCCGTGCCAGCCGTTGCCCCAGGTGCTGATGACCGGGGCGGCGGGATCGGTGATGGCCACCTTGTTGACGGTAAAGTCGCTGCCGGTGAAGAAAGTGCCGACGGCGGTACCGATGAGCAGGGGGGCGAGGATGCCGTTGATCATCAGGAAGACGCGGAAGGCCTGGCTGCCGATGAGGTTCTCTTTTTTGTGCTGGAACTCATAGGAGACGGCTTGGAAGACGAAGGTGATGAGGATCAGGACCCAGACCCAGTAGGCGCCGCCGAAGCTCGTGCTGTAGAAGAGCGGGAAGGAGGCGAAGAAGGCGCCGCCGAAAGTGACCAGCGTGGTGAAGGTCAGTTCCCATTTGCGGCCGGTAGCGTTGAGGATCATCCTTTTCTGGAGATCGCTCAACGTCCGGTTGCCCAGGTGGAGGTTCGCGCCCTGGACGAACATCAGGAAGACGAGCAGGCCGCCCAACAGGGCGATCAGGAACCACCAGTAGTTCTGCAGGAAAATATAGGACATGGCTTTATTCGTTAGGAGTTTCAGGACCTTTCTTGATGGCGCCGATCAGGATGCGGATCTCGATGACGAGGAAGAGTGTGAAAATGGCCAGGAACACGAAGAAGGTGGTCTTGACCGCACCGGCGCTCAGGCTGGAGATGGCCACATTCACGGGCAGGAGGCCCTGGATGGTCCAGGGTTGGCGGCCTACTTCGGCCACGACCCAGCCGGCTTGTCCGCAGATGTAAACGAGCGGGATGCAGCATAGGGCCGCGATGAGCAGCCACTTCTTGTCGGCGAGTTTGTCTTTCCAGGCCAGCCAGCCGACGACGATCAGTTCGAGCAGCATCAGCATGCCCAACCCGATCATGAAGCGGAATGCCCAAAAGACCACGCCTACGGGCGGAATGACGTCTTCGGGCTTTTCGAGATGGCCGTAGCCCATATACTGCACGTTCTCATCCAGAACGGCGCGCGCTTCGGCGGCGGCTGCGGGATCGCTGTCCTTCAGCGCCCGGTACTGCGCCAGGGCGTCGAGGGCGGCACGGCCGCGCTGCATTTTTTCGGCCACGGACGGAACTACGTTGCCGTCGTTGTCGGTATAGCCGTTGAGGATGTCGTTGATGCCGGGGACAAAGCCATCGATGTCATGGGTGGACAGGATGGAGAGCATGCCCGGAATCTTGATACCGGGGACGATGGTGAAGGCTGCGCGCTTTCCGCCGTCCTGCAAGCCTTCGGCTGCCGCCAATTTCATGGGTTGGAACTCAGCGGCGTGAACGCCGGAGGAGTCGCCGGAAAGCATCACGGCAAAGGAACCGACGATGCCGACGAGGCTGCCGATCAGGATGCTGGCCTTGGCGAACTTCCGCTGGCGTTTCTTGAGCAGGTACCAGCAGCTGACGCCGACCACGAAAACGCCGCCGGTGACCCAGCCGCTCGTGATGGCGTGGAAGAATTTGCTCACGGCGACAGGATTGGAGATTACTTCCCAGAAAGCCTGGGCAGAGGCCATTTCGCTGCGGACCGTGTCGGGGTTGAAGGTGGTGCCCACCGGATTCTGCATCCATCCGTTGGCCACCAGGATCCAATAAGCCGAGATCGAGGCGCCGATGCCGGTCAGCCAGGTCGATGCCAGGTGAAAACGCCGGCTCACCTTGTCCCAGCCGAAGAACATCACGGCGAAGAAAGTGGCCTCCATGAAGAAGGCGAGGATTCCCTCGATGGCGAGGGGCGCACCGAACATGTCACCCACGAACCAGGAGTAGTTGCTCCAGTTCGTGCCGAATTCAAATTCCAGGATGATGCCCGTCGCGATGCCTACGGCAAAGTTGATGGCGAAGAGCTTGACCCAGAATTGGGCGGTCTTTTTCCAGAATTCGTCTTTCTTGACGACGTAGATCGTCTCCATGATGGCCATGACCAGTGCCAGCCCGAGGGTGAGCGGCACGAACAGCCAGTGGTAGGCGGCAGTCATCGCGAATTGGATTCTTGACCATGCGATTACATCCATAGTTGATAGTATTTATAGATTATAAGTATCGGAAGCAGAGGCGGCGTTTTCCTGCGTTGCGGGAGTTGGGGCGACGAGACGCTCGCCGACCACGCGGCTCCGCTGCTCGTCGTCCAGGCCGGCGAGGGCGGGCTTGAAGAAAAAGACGCGCAGGATGGCGAAAAGGATGAAGACCTTGAGCAGGATGAGCCATACGAGCGGCCTTCCCCAGGTCATGTTGCGGAAGCCGTCGCGGTAAAAATGCCATACCGCAGTCATCGTGTCCTTGAAGCTTTTCATCGTTCTCTCAAATTTAGCAATTTTTTGTATATTTGCAAAAACGTGTCTGCCCATGAAAAGAATCCTGCTGTTGGCCTTCCTGCTGACGCTGCCCTTTGAATCGATGTTGTTTTCCGGCTGCAAGTCCGGTCACAATCCGGAAATCCGGGTGATGTCCTTCAATATCCGGCTTTCTCCCACTGAAGACTTCGATGGCGACAATTGCTGGAACAACCGGCGCGAAGCCGTGATCCGGATGATCGGCGAATCGAAGCCCGATCTGTTCGGCATACAGGAAGGGTACATCGTCCAGGTCGATTATATGGATGAGAACCTGCCCGAGTACGGCCGTTACGGTGTTTGCCGCGATGACGGCCTGGAGCGGGGCGAAGCCAACGCCATCTTCTGGCGCAAAGACCGCTTCGACGTGAAGCAGTGCAACACCTACTGGCTGAGCGAGACGCCCGACACGGTGTCCCTGGGCTGGGACGGCGCCTGCCGTCGCATCGTCACCTGGGCGCAACTGCACGACAAACTCTCCGGAAAGGATGTCTGGTATTTCAATACGCACTTTGACCACGTGGGCAAAGTCGCTCGCGAAGAGGCCGGCAAGCTGATCATCGCCCGTATCAAGGAACAGGTCCCGGAAGGCGACGTGGTCTTCCTGACGGGCGACTTCAACGCCAACTGGGACAACCCGATCCTCAACCCCATCCGGGCTGAACTGGGTGAGTGCCGGGAGGCCGCTCCGATTACCGACAACGAAGGCATCAATACCTACAACGCCTGGGGAAAGAACGACGCTCCGGCCGGAGAGAGTGTCATCGACCACATCTTCTACCGCGGTGTCGTGGCCGAGCGCTATGACGTGCTGAACGGAGATTACGGTGTACCTTTTATCTCTGACCACTGGCCGATCCTGGGTACCTTCCGCTATTAGAAACCAATTATCAATTATATTATGGGAACCATCATTTATCTGATCGGCCTTGTCCTGGCGATTCTGGCCGTCATCGACATCTTCAAGAAGCCGATCTCCCTGGTCGGCAAGATCATTTGCGCCGTCGTGGTGCTGGCCACCAGCTGGATCGGCCTGCTTATCTACTACCTCTACGCGAAGAACCACATCACGGAGTGGTTTAAATAGGCCTCGGCCTTCTCTAGCGGC
The DNA here is from genome assembly GCA_016284265.1 of Bacteroidales bacterium. Classification (GTDB taxonomy): domain Bacteria; phylum Bacteroidota; class Bacteroidia; order Bacteroidales; family UBA932; genus Cacconaster. Next base: position 5,947 of record JAEEOM010000196.1, read on the forward strand.
TGATGCCGTATTTCTATCCCGCCATCCTCACTGGAGCTTCAGAATGAGGATGGCAGGCGTTTTTTTCGCCTCCCGTCCTCAATCTGAGGTTCTGGCGAGGATGGCGGCTGCTTATCTGGACGGAAAGAGTTGGTCGACGTGGGTTTTCGGCAGTCTCAGTAGACGCGAGATCTTGGCATTGTCGGCGTTATAATCGTAATGGAGCTTCCTCACCAGTTCCATCTTTTCGTCTTTCCCCAACAGCGAAGGCCGCTGGCTGCCATACTTGTCCCGACAAATCCGGTTAATGACGTCATACAGTTCATCATCGGTGTAGAAAATGCTGTCCCCGATGATTGCGGCTATTTCCCGATAGGCTTCGATGTCCTTCGCCATCTTGTTGAAATAGTGCCAGGCATCCCGGAAGACAGCCTCTCCGATATCCACGCGGCAGTAGTTCATCGGAGAGAGATAGCCGTCGATAATGACATAGTCATCGGGATAGGAGGGTTCCCGGGCATGAATCAGATTCCGTTTTTCGCGAAGGGTCAGGTCGCCGAATCTGCCCCCCATCCGCCTCTTGGCAATCGGCAGGAAATAATAGCTGTTGGCTCCGTAAGGGAAAGAAAAAGGTGTCTGGCTATGGTCCACCACAAAGTTGTTCCGGTTTGTGTAGCAAATCTGGTTGCGCAACGATTCTAGCGTCTCGATCGCGATCGGCTTCTTGCAGTCGAAATGGCTCAGATCCGTCGGCCCATACTGGGTCGTCAGATAACGCAACAGCCTCTTTTTGAACATCGCAAAGAAGGCTTTTACATCCGCCTCGCTCCCACACAGCACGAAATGCACATGATTGCTCATGAGTTCGAAAGTGATGACCTGCACGTTCGGACAATCATATGCGCACATCGCCACAAGCGTCATGGCAAAGACATAATCTTTCGGATTCTTGAAAACAATCGGCTGTTTTTCGCCCGGTGTACACAGATGCCACACGCCCCCATACTTTCGAACAGTTCCTTCGAAAACCCGCCTGCACCGATCTTCCTTTTCATGGTAGGAATGCTCCTTCACTTCCATAGCCATATCCAACATCACATTTGCGCCAACGCCACCCTGGCTCTGGACAGACACAAATATACAACGCCAGCATCCGGAATGCAAGCAATTCCGGAATAAACTAGTCGCCATCCTCAAACAGGACGTCTGGTGAGGATGGTGATCGGTTTTTTCGCCTGCCGTCCTCAATCTGAGGTTCTGGTGAGGACGGAGGCTGTCTTTACTTCAACGTGAGCCAGCCGGTCTCACACACGTTCCACGCGGCGAGGACGCCTACGCCGCCGTGGACATTGGAATAGGTATAGGCGGCCGGAGCCAGACCGGCTTCCGCCAGGGTGTTGCTGCGCATATGTTCCAGAGCGACGCCGTAACGGAAGAATTCATTCGAGACCCGGTAGAGCCGCACCTTGAAGCGGTCGTGCTGCTCGTAATTCCCGACATAGGAAACGATGTCCCGCGTGGGCATGAACAGGGTCGTCTCCTGTCCCGAAAAACCCGTATCGGGCCAGACCCGGACCATGCTCCAGGCATTCCCGAACGACCACCCGTTGAACGGGATGTCGACATAATTGCGGACCTTCGAATACCACCAGCTGTCGGAAGAGCCATTCAGCGGGACGAGATTCTGCTTCAGGACCCTTTCCACCTGCCCGGAATCCAGATTGACGAGGGTCCGTTCGCAATAGACGGCCAGGCCGTACCAGTCTTCGGTGGCTGGATCGTCGCGGAAGGTGACCCGGACTGAATCCCGGTTGAATTTCCAGGTAAAATCGGGCGCGGGAGAAGGCAGCGTCACCCGGGCTGAAATCGGATTGAACCCTTCGGCGCGGGCTTCGATCGCCACCTCATCGCCGGCCTGGAGCGAAGCAACCACGAACCAGCAGCCGGGCGGAATCACGCCCGCCGTATCCACCGTACACTCCACATA
>JAEEOM010000022.1 GCA_016284265.1 Bacteroidales bacterium
CCGGTTTCCACACCTTCGCCAAAGCCGCCAATATGCCCGTCTATCTGGGCTTCTTCGACTGGGGCAGGAAAGAGATCGGCCACGGCCCGCGCTTCGAATGCAGCGACAACGCGATGGACGACCTGCGGGCCATCCAAAAGTTCTATAAAGAAAAAGGTGTTTCCGGGAAACATCCGGAAGGACTCGCCTATCTCGACGAGTAAGGTCTCTCCCGTCAAAAGAGCCCGTGCAACTGCGCCTCGATGCGGTCGCAGATGGTGCTGAAGTCTTCAGGACGCTCTTCGAAATTCAGTTTGTCTACGTCGAGGATCAGCAGTTTGCCGTCGTGGTAGTTCTCCACCCACTGCTCGTAAAGGGCGTTGAGGCCTTTGAGATAGTCGAGACGGATGCTGCTTTCGTATTCGCGGCCCCGCTTCTGGATGTTGCCTACCAAGTGAGGGATTGAACTGCGGAGATAGATCAGCAGGTCGGGCGCCTTGACCAGCGAGACCATCAGCGAGAAGAGTGACGCGTAGTTCTCGTAGTCGCGGGTGGACATCAGGCCCATGTTGTGCAGGTTGGGCGCAAAGATGCAGGCATCTTCGTAGATGCTGCGGTCCTGGACGATGATTTCCTCGTGCTTGTTGATTTCCACCACGTCAAGAAAGCGCTTGTTGAGGAAATAAATCTGGATATTGAACGACCATCGCTCCATATCGTTGTAGAAATCAGCCAGATAAGGGTTATAATCGACCGATTCGTACTTCGGGGTCCAGTGAAAATGCTCGACCAGCATGCGGGTCAGGGTGGTCTTGCCGCTGCCGATGTTGCCTGCGATTGCGATATGCATGATCTGTTAGAGTTTCGGGTTTCCTTACAAAATTACAACTTCTTTTCGTAATTTTGTATGCTTGAAGCGTTTTTTATGGAGATAAAGACTTTCTATTTCAATCCCCTCCGGGAATGCTGCTACGTAGCGTGGGACGACACGCAGGAATGCGTGATCATCGATCCGGGCTGCTACGGTGAACGCGAGTTACAGCGGATCCAGCGTTTCGTGGAGGAAAAACAGCTGAAACCCGTCAAGATCCTGCTGACGCACGGCCATTTCGACCATATCCTTGGACTGGAAGCTGCGGCCCGCCTTTGGAACCTGGATGCCTGGATTCATCCCGACGACCGCGAACAGATGGTTACCTCCGGCCAGTGGTGCCGGGAACTGGGCTTGGCGTTCCAGCCTTTCTCGGGACAGTTGCACGACCTAGCCGACGGCGACACCGTGACCTTTGGCGCGACGACCTTGCGGGTTCTCGGCACACCGGGACATACCCGTGGCGGCGTCTGCTTCCTGAACGAGGAAGCGGGCGTGCTTTTTACAGGCGACACGCTGTTTGCCGGCAGCATCGGGCGCACCGACCATCCCGGCGGCGACTACGACCAGCTGATGGAAAGCATCCAGCGGAAAATCCTGCCGCTCGACGGCGAAATCGCCGTACTGCCCGGCCATGGTCCGGCTTCTTCAATCGGTTACGAACGGGTAACCAATCCTTTCCTGCAGACGGCTTGATATGGAGAGCGGCGAACAGATCACGATTTCCGGAGCCCGGGTCCACAACCTGAAGGACATCGACCTGACCATCCCCCGCGATGCGCTGGTGGTGGTGACTGGCCTGTCGGGCAGCGGCAAGTCGTCGCTGGCATTCGATACGATCTGTGCCGAAGGGCAGCGCCGCTACATGGACACGCTCTCTGCGTATGCCCGCCAGTTCATCGGCGTCCTTGAGCGCCCCGACATCGACGAGATCAAGGGGTTGAGTCCGGTCATCTCCATCGAACAGAAAACAGTCGGACGCAACCCGCGCTCCACCGTGGGCACGATTACCGAAATCTACGATTTCTTCCGCCTGCTCTACGCCCGCGCCGCCCAGGCTTTCTCGCCCGAAAGCGGCAAGGAAATGGTGCGCTACTCGGACGAAGAAATCATCGATCTGATCCTCAAGCGCTACGACGGCAAGAAAGTGCTGTTGCTCGCACCGCTGGTGCGGGGCCGCAAAGGCCACTACCGCGAACTGTTCGTGCAGTTGCAGCGCCGCGGTTACAGCCAGGTCCGCATCGACGGGCAGTTGTGCGATCTGAGCGAGACGGGGCCGCTGGACCGCTACAAGGTCCACTTCGTGGAACTGGTGGTGGACAAGCTGATTCCCCGCCCCGAAGACCGCAAGCGGATCAAGGAGTCGGTGGCCGCCGCCCTGAACCAGGGCAAAGGTTCACTTGCCATCCTTTCGCTGGAAGACGACAGTCTCGCGCATTTCAGCCGCAACCTCGTCTGCCCCGATACCGGGCTTTCGTTCGAGGTGCCGGCCCCCCATACCTTCTCGTTCAACTCGCCGCAGGGCGCCTGTCCCCATTGTCGCGGACTGGGCACTGTCGCCCGCGCCGATCTCGACAAGATCATTCCCGACCGGAGCCGGTCTATCGCCGACGGCGGTATCGAAAGCGTCGGCCCGATGCGCGGCAATACGATGTTCCGCTATCTGGAAGCCATCGCACGCCGCTACAAGTTCTCGCTGCACGCACCCATCCGCGACATCCCGGAAGAGGCATTGCAAGTCATCCTCTACGGAACCGACGAACTGCTGCGGATCGGCACCGATTCCGACATGGAGATGGCCACCTTCCCCGGCATCCTTTCCCAGCTGCTGCAGGATGCAGATGACGAAGACAGTACCTGGAAGAAGAAGCGCAAGGAGCTATTCCTCGAAGAGATGACCTGCCCGATATGCGGCGGCACCCGGCTCAAGAAAGAAGCACTGAATTTCAAGATCGACGGCCGGAACATCGCTGAAGTGTCGGACCTGGATATCACGGCCCTCTACGACTGGGTCTGCGCGCTCCCCGGCCGACTCTCGCAGCGCCAGATGCGGATTGCGGAAGACATCCTGAAAGAACTTGTGGCCCGGATCGGCTTCCTGAAAGCCGTGGGCCTGGAGTATCTTTCCCTGAGCCGGGCCACCCGCACCCTCAGTGGCGGCGAAAGCCAGCGAATCCGGCTCGCCACACAGATCGGTTCCAAGCTGGTCAACGTTCTCTACATCCTCGACGAGCCCAGCATCGGCCTTCACCAGCGCGACAACCGCAAGCTCATTGACTCGCTCCGGACCCTGCGCGACGAGGGGAACTCCGTGATGGTGGTCGAACACGACGAGGAAATGATGCGCAGCGCCGACTGGCTGGTGGATCTCGGTCCAGGCGCAGGCGAAAAGGGAGGCTACCTGCTTTACAACGGCCGCCCCGCCGACATGGGCGCCGTACCTGCCGGACAGAGTCCGACCATCGACTACCTGCTCGGACGCAAACGGATTGCCGTCCCGGAAAGCCGACGGACCGGCAATGGCCAGTTCATCACCCTGAAAGGGGCCAGCGGCAACAATCTCAAGAACGTCACGCTCGACCTGCCGCTTGGCCTGCTGGTAGGTGTGAGCGGCGTGAGCGGAAGCGGCAAGTCGTCCCTCATCACCGAGACGCTGCTCCCGATCATCAGCAACAAACTCTACCGGTCGAAGTATCCGGTCCTGCCTTACGACCGCATCGACGGAGTCAGCCATATCGACAAGATCATCCAAGTGGACCAGTCGCCCATCGGCCGTTCGCCGCGCAGCAATCCGGCCACCTATACCGACGTGATGACCGACATCCGCAAGCTCTTCGAGCAGACACCCGACGCCAAGATCCGCGGCTTCAAGGCCAACCGCTTCTCCTTCAACGTGAAAGGAGGACGCTGCGAGGCCTGCAAGGGGGCCGGTCTGCAACTCATCGAGATGCATTTCCTTCCATCAGCCCAAGTAACCTGCAAGGAGTGCGGCGGCCGACGCTACAAGCCCGATACACTGGCTGTCAAATATAAGGGAAAGAACATCAGCGAGGTCCTCGACATGAGCATCTCGCAGGCGGCCGCTTTCTTCGAACCCATACCGGCCATCGCCCAGAAACTCCGGGCCATGGAGGAAGTGGGCCTTGGCTATCTGACGCTCGGACAGCCGGCTACCACCCTCAGCGGCGGCGAGAGCCAGCGGCTCAAACTCTCCGCCGAACTGGCCCGCCGCGACACCGGCAATACCCTCTACCTGCTCGATGAACCGACCACCGGTCTCCATTTCGAGGATATCCAGGTGCTGATCGGTGTCCTGCAGCGGCTGGTGGACAAAGGCAACACGGTGGTCATCATCGAACACAACCTCGACATCCTCAAATCGGTAGACTGGCTGGTCGACCTCGGTCCCGAAGGCGGACAGGCCGGCGGGACGATCGTGGCGGCCGGCACCCCGGAACAGGTGGCGCAGGTTCCCGAATCCTATACCGGACAATATTTAAAATCGATACTATGATCAAAGAAATGTCTATGTGGCGGACCATCTTCCGCGAAAACAACGTAACCTCGCTCAATGAAGCCATCGGCAGCGGGAAAGCCCGTTACGTCGTAAACCTGAGTGAAACGCTGCACGACCACCGCTACGCGGAAATCGCCAATGACATCGCGACAAGGCCGGGAGTCCGGCTCGTGCTGATCGCCGGCCCCTCGAGCAGCGGCAAGACCACCTCTTCCAAACGGTTGGCGCTCCACATGCGGGTCAACGGTCTAAACCCCATTGTCATCTCGCTCGACGACTATTTCCGCAACCGGGTGGATACGCCGCTCGACGAAAACGGGGAATACGATTTCGAATGTCTTGAAGCGCTCGACGTACCCTTCCTGAACCAACAACTGGAGCAACTGTTTGCGGGCGAGCGGGTCGAGATCCCCAAATATGACTTCGCCTCGGGCACGCGCAAGTTTGTAGGACAGTACTTGCAGTTGACCGATAACGACGTGCTGATCATGGAAGGCATTCACGGTCTGAATCCGGCTTTGACGCCACAGATCCCTGCGGCCGACAAATTCCAGCTGTATGTGTCGGTCCTCACGCCGCTCTCCATCGACAAAGATACGCGGATGTCCTCGCGGGATTACCGTCTGCTGCGCCGGATGGTCCGCGACAACCAGTTCCGGGGCATGACGGCGGAAGATACCATCCTCCGCTGGCCAAGTGTCCGTGCCGGCGAAGATAAATATATCCATCCCTTCAAGAAGCGGGCGGACGCCCTGTTCAATTCAGGCTTGTTCTATGAGATTCCGATGCTCAAGTGCTACGCCGAACCTCTGCTGCAGCTCATCCCGGCTTCATCACCCGCCTATGAAGAAGCCCGCCGGCTGCTGTACCTCATCCGGAGCGTCATTGCCATGACCCCGATCGATGTCCGCCACATCCCGCCGACGTCGATCATCCGCGAATTCATCGGCGGCTCGAGCTTCCACTATTGATTATTTGGGCACGGCACACACATTTCCGCTGTAACGTACACAGTTCACAGATTTCCGCTGCAACGGACTCAATTCACACATGTGTGCTTGTGGCACTTACTATTCTGGCAATCAGTCACTTCCTGACAATCGCTTGCGCACTTTTACGCAAGCGATTGTTAGGAATTTACTGATTTACAACCACATAAGTGCCACAGCTACTGTCCCCGCCTAGGTTTTGCGCCGCCTGTTTGGACGCGACGCGGATGACGGCGCCGCTCTGTTCGTTTCGCAGACGAAATCTACGTCTTTTCCCTGATTTTCCGTCCGCGAAACGGACGAGACAGATAAATCATCCGTTTCGCGTCAGAACAATGACATTTTGCCCCCTGTTACTCCCCGATGGCCATTTCTGCCTCGGACAACGAATAGTCAATAACCTCTCGGGATCACAACTGACAGACCCATTTCGGGCTCGAGACGAATAGACATCTTTTGAGCTCGCGACCGATTGATAACGTTTGGGCACGTGACAGATTTCCCCCTTTAGGCCGAACGGTTATCCTCGTCCGGGCCCGGGAGCCCCTTCTTAGGCTCCTGCGGGCCCGGACGGGAGATAACCGCCTCAGCCATGAACAGTCTGGCCAGCAAATCGCTCCCGAAAACAACCACTGACAGCTTACGCGGTTATCCTTGACAGCGCTGTGCCGGCCCCCGGGAGCCCCCGGGACCCGATGCGTTGGCAGGAGATAACCGCCCTACACCATTGACGACGCTCAAAACACCTGTCATTTCCGAGCCCAAATCAGTGTTACTTGACGATGGTCAGACAACGAGACAACAGGCTTGGGCTTTCCGTAAACCTGCCCGAGCCCGGTAAAGGCAGCCAGCCATAGCTGGATTGGCGAATACTCCGGCTCGGAGCGAGCAAAAAAAACCAGTACGAGATGGGGTGAGGGTAACTCGGTGGTGACAGGACAAAGAATGATCCGGCTCGGGACGGGCACGATGTGTACAAACTCGAGGTGTAAAAAATGCAGGCTGTACAAACGCGAGCCCGGGAAGAGCCGGCCAGACAACGGCAAAATAGCGAATCACCGGGCTCGCGCCAGCCAACCAAAGTGTCCGCAGCTAGCTGGCCATAGACTTCGTATTGTTGGGCTTCGCCTGAGTACACCCACCTTTGGGAAGCCACTGCCCGCAACTAATATGCGATCTACAGCATCTGGACGGCCCTGAATGCGGACACTTTGGCGGAAACTAACTCCACGCCATGGTTGTTTCCCACCACAAGCAGCTAGCTTGGACTTGCGGAGTGGCTCCCCTAGAGCTTCTTGACTCGCGGAGTGGCTCCCCTAGGGCTTCTGGAATCGTGGAGTGGCACCCAGGAACTTCTGACCCTATGGAGTGGTCTCTAGGGAACTTACCGAGAGTGGCGCTGCAAGGATCATGTCCAGACTTGTTGATGGCTTCGCAGGCGGGGTAACTCAACGGAAACTGAGGGCGGTTATCTCCTGCCAGCACGCTGGTCCTCGGCTTAACGCCCGAGGGACAGGTACCGGTCCCGGGCAAGGACCCTGGGACCGGACGTTGGCTGTCAAGGATAACCGCATTGATAGTCAGTTGTGGCCGACAGAGGTGATCGAGGGGGTAAACCAAGCATGGCTGAAGCGGGTTTTCTCCCGTCCAGGCCCGCAGGAGCCTGAGGAGGGGCTCCCGGGCCTGTCCGAGGAAAACCCCAACGGCCGCTAGAAAGGGAACGGCCGTGAGCCCGGGTGGTGAGTAGGAGAAGTCGATTTACTCACCGAGGGTGGTGAATAAATGTCGCTGTGAGCAGAGGGAGTCGATTGGCACACCGATGGCGATGAAAGACGGCCGCCGTGAGCTGGAGAAGGCGAATCGCTCACCGAGGGTGGTGAATAAATGTCGCTGTGAGCAGAGGGAGTCGATTGGCACACCGATGGCGATGAAAGACGGCCGCCGTGAGCTGGAGAAGGCGAATCGCTCACCGAGGGCAGTGAAAGAAGACCGCCGTGTGCTGAGACGGTCGCTTCGCTCACCTAAGGCGATGAAAGATGGTCGCCGTGTGCAGAGACGGCTGATTGGCACACCGAAGGCGGTAAAAGATGGCCGCCGTGAGCAGAGGGGACCGCTTTACTCACAGATGGGCATGAAAGAAGGGCGCCGTGAGCAGGGACGGCCGAATCGCTCACCGGCATCTATTCAAGACGGCCGCTGTGAGCAGGAGAGGCCGGTTCGCACACTGAGAGGATCCCGGAATCAGCGGAAAAGCCGATCGGATTGCCATTGATTTAGTGACTTTTGCCGCGATGGAATCGGCAGATCGTACTCCGTCCTGTCGCGGCAGGCTGTTAGCCTCAACTTCTGGCCAGCTCCGGCCAGGCATGGCTTCTGTCGTAGCTTTGGGGCAAGGTTGCGTGGCAGTGAGGCAAGGTCGAATAAACCGAGCCGTTCCACCCGGTTTGGGCGCTGAGTTGCTACTTCCGCAGCCACTTTTCCGGATCCTGCTTGTCGGTTCCTTTCCAGAGTTGGAAGTGGAGCGAAGAGGTGTTGCCGTCGATTTCGAGGGAGCCGAGCTTTTCGCCCGTCTTCACTTTCTGGCCGTTTTTGACACTGATCTTCGACAACTTGCAATAAAGGGTGAAATACTCGCCGTGCTGCACCAATACACATTGGCTGTAGCCTGGCATGAAGAACACCTTGCGGACTTCACCGTCGAAGACACAGAAGACATCGGCTCCTTTGGTGGTGGAGAACGAGATGCCCGGGTTGTCCGGCAACTTCAGGTTCTTATAAACGGGATGGTTGTGCACGCCGAAACGTTCTGACACCACCCCCTGCTTGACCGGCCAGGGCAGTTTTCCCTTGTTCAGGGCGAACTGGCCCGACAGGGCCACGTCCACCTTTGTTTGGTCTTTTTTGTTCTTGGCGGAAACCGTGGCCTTGAGCAGCGAGCGGATCTCCTGATCGAGCCGGGCGATTTCCTTCCGTTTGGCCGCCAGTTCGTTGCGGTACTGTTTCTCGCTGCGGGCCAGCCGCTTCATGTCTTCCTGCGACTGCTTCTCCTCGGCCACCAGCTTGCGGTACTCTTCTTCCCTTTCCGCCTTGGCGACCTGAGCCTGGGCCTTGATCATAGCGAGCTTCTCGCGCTCAGCCTGCAACTCTTCCTGTTTCTCCCGCATCTTGTCGGCCTGGGTATTTACTTCGCCGGCGAGACTCTTCAGATACGAGAAGCGCCGGTAGCCTTGTCCGACGCTCTCGCTCGAGAGCAGGTACATGAACCAGACCCGCGTGTCGCGGTTCTTGTAGGTATTGTAGATGAGTTTTTCGTAATAGATCTTCAGGGTATCCAGCTCTTTCTGCAGGCGATTGATCTCCCGCTGTTTGGTGGTCATCTCGTCGTTGACGATGGCAATTTTCTGGTCCAGGTCGCGGATGAGTGTCTGGCGGTTGGTCACCCGCTTGCGGATGAGCGTGAGCTGCTCGGTCGTGGCTTTCTGCTTGCCGGCAATCGATTTGAGCTGGTTGTCGATGAAGCTGATCTCCTCTTCGATCTGGCGTTTGCGCTCGTTCTGCTTCGAGACGTCCTGTCCGGAAGCAGTCGTGGCAAGCAGCAGCGCCAGCATCGTGAGCAGCAGCATCCGTCGCATCGTCACTCCTCCTTCATGGCTGCGGCCTGGATGAAGTAAACATTGGCCAGGTCTTTCTCGCCCAGGCATTCCAGCACAGTAGCGTAGTGCTCGAGGATCGTGCGGCTCTCCTTGCCGCCGTATAGCATGGCGTGCTTGAAGATGGCTTTGGCCTCGATGTCCTCACCGAGCAGGTGCAGGATCCAGGCGTAGGTGTCGAGGTAGGTGGGATTGTCGGGTTCGGTGGTGATGGTCTTGCGGCTCATCTCCTTGGCCTTCTTCAGGTTCTTGCCCTGCAGGGAGAGGTAGTAGGCGTAGTTGTTGAGCACCGGGTTGTAGTTCGGATCGATCTTGAGCGCCTTCTCGTAGTACTTGAAGGCTTTCTTGGTATCACCGGTCTGATAGTAGATGTCGCCCATGGCCGAGCAAGTCACCTTGTTGATGGTCGTGTCTTTCGGATGGAGCCGGAGCAGGTTCTCATAGTCCTCCAGGGCGGCTGTATAGTTCTTTTCCTGGCTGTAGGCAATGGCCCGCATCTGGATCATGTCGGGGTTGGTGGGGAACCGCTGGATGGCGACCGTGGACTCTTCGGCGAGCGGCGACCAGGCCTGTTGGTAATAGAGCAGGATGAGATACTGGAGGGCGGCGTCTGAGCTGGCGGGGTGCTGCTCCATGTTCTGCCGCATCACTTCGATGGCCAGGTGCGGCCGGGCTGTCCGGTAGTAATAGCCGCCGATCAGGGAATTGATGGTGCTGTCGGTGGGATGGGCGGCGTGGAGGTCGAGCATCATCTGGTCGAAATCTTCAGCGAAGGTACGCACGAACTGCGGATTGGCGATCATCTGCTCAACCTGGGCGGCTTTGGCTTCCGGCTGCACAAAGGGATCCCGCATCACGTGCGACAAGCTGCCGAAGAAGTTGTCGTACTGCCGGAGCACCTGATAGACACCGGCCTTGCCGTACCAGGCAGGCGTGTAGTCGGGTTCGAGTGCCAGCGCCTCGTCGTAGTAACGGAGCGCGAGCGTATCGCGGTAAGTAGCGGCGTAGTAATCGCCCAGCACCGATGCGATCCGTGGGGCCTTGCAGGACTCGTAGTAATCGGCCAGGGCCGTATAGACGCTGTCGGGATTCGCATCGTTGCGCTTGAGCAGCAGCTCGGTGCGGGTGAGGCCGACGATTTCGCTCTTGCCCTTGATGGCATCGATCTTGTCGAGCGTGGCGAGGGCCTTGTCGATGTCGTTGTCGGAGAGATAGACGTTGATCAGGTCGAAATAGAGATCGCTCTTCTTCGGATGGTTTTCAGCCAGGCGCTCCAACATCGGGACGGCAAGTTCCTGGCGCTCGGTGCGCAAATAGAACATAGCCAGAGCATACTGATACCAGAAGTTGTCGGGCGAAAGCTCGACGGCTTTCTTGAACCAGGTTTCCGCTTCGCCGGTCCGCTTCGGGTCGGTGGCGGAGAGCGTGGCGAGATAGTAGCAGGCGGCATCGTTCGAAGGATTCTCCTGAATCTCTTCTCGGAACAGTTTCCGGGCTTCCTCCGCATCTCCCTGCTGGTAATATTTCAAGGCATCGATGTACTTGACAGATTGGGCCGAAAGGCTGAAACAGGAGAAAAGAAGGGCGAAACCCAACACAATCGCACGCAAAAATCTTGAACTATCCATCTTTTTTTCTAAATTCGTTACAAAAATAGTGGTAAAACACTGAACAAAAAACAAACCAAATAATTTTTTGTGAAGGGGACGCAACATTCTGCCCCCTTTCTGCATCTATAGAAAGCAGCAATGAGGGATCCTTCCACATATACCGAGGCGGAGCTGATCGCCGGCTGTGTACGCGGGGAGCGGAAAGCGCAACAGGTGCTGTATGAGCGTTATGCATCAGTCATGTATCCTGTCTGCATCCGGTATTTGGGAAGGGAAGATGCGAAGGATGTGCTGCAGGACGGATTCCTCACGGTCTTTGACAAGATCGGCACTTACAAGGGAGAAGGCTCTTTCGAGGGGTGGATGCGGAAGATTTTCGTCAATGCCTGCCTGATGCAGATCCGCAAGTCGGATGCGCTCCGGTTTTCCGAAGACATTGCCGAATCGCCCGAGCTGGGCGGTGTGCTGGAGCATGGCGTGCTGGAGCAGATCGAATCCCGGCAGATCCTGGATCTGATCGCGCAGTTGCCTCCGGGCCTGCGCAGCGTCTTCAACTTGTTTGTGATGGAAGGCTACTCCCACGCGGAGGTGGCCGAGGCGCTCGGGATGACCGAACAGTCCTCGCGATCCCAGGTCAGCCGCGCGCGGAGCCTTTTGCAGAAAAAGATAAAAGAGTTATATAATGGAAAGAAATGAGTTCGACAAGATGCTGCGCGATCGCCTCGCAGGGGTGACCGAGCCGGCTCCTGATGTCTGGGAAGGCATCAGCCGGGGCTTGGCGCGCAAGCATCGTCGGGTGTTGCTGCGCAGCTTCGCGACCGGTGCGGTCGCTGCCGCGGCAGGCCTGGCTGTCGCCCTGCTGGTCTTCCGGGGTCCGCAGGCCGCACGACAAGTCGAGGCGCCGGTACGGACGGCCCAGGCCGTTCAGTCCGTGCAGCCCGCGGCTCCGGCCCCCGCCGAAGTGGCTCCCATCGCCACGCAGATTGCCCAGTTTACGAAGCACCAGGTAACGGCCCAAGCCTTCATTCCCCATGAAGCGCCTGTCACCGTAGAAGAAGAGCAACCCGCTGTCGAAACACCCGTCACCGAAGCTCCCGACACTGAAACGCCCGCCGTCGAGACGCCCGTTACCAGCCAGAACGACCCTGTCGAACCGCAACATCAACTTACCGAGGAAGATCTCCCCGCCGACTTCTGGCGCGAAGATGTCCCCGCCCGCAAGACACACACATCCAACCTATCCATATCATCCAATATTACAACCGTCGGCTCTGAAGGCGACCTGATCTACAAGGCCAGCCCCATGCACAGCTCTTCCCAGACCGGCAGCCGTGCCGCCTCTGCCGTAGAGCCTGTTTCGGGCTCACCGAAGTTCTTCTCCCCGCTGAGCCTGGGCCTCCAGCTGGAAATCCCGCTCTCCGGACCGGTCTTCCTGTCCACCGGCCTTTCCTACTCCTATCTGGTGTCCCAGTATGACATGCTGGTCGACAAGGTCCGCTACGAAGGGGCTTACAACCAGCTGCACTATGTCGGCATTCCGCTTTCGCTCTCCTGGCACTTTGTCGAGACGCCCTCCGTCGGCGTTTACGCCTCGGCAGGCGGAGCCGTGGAGAAATGCGTTGCCCAGCGTTACGTTTACGCCAGCAACACCCTCAGCGAAAAAGTGGCCGGGCTGCAGTGGTCCGCCCGTGTCGGCCTGGGTGTCGAATACTGGTTCGTCCCGCGTCTGGGTCTCTATTTCGATCCGAGCCTGGTGTATTTCTTCGACAACCACCAGCCGCTCAGCATCCGGACGCAACAACCTTTGCAGGCCCGATTCGAAGTCGGTTTGCGCTTCAAGCTCTAACCGGCGCCTCCCTTGAAAACACACATTTTTTTGATTTTTTTGTAAAACGGTTAATCTTTTAGCCGTTTTTTTTCTTGTGTACCGGTCCGTTTATCTTTGCGGGGAGAACCAAAACGGACAGACGTATGCTCAACAAGTGTTATTGTGCCACCTGCATCGGGGTCGAGGCGGTGGTAGTGACGGTCGAGGTGGATCTCTCGACCGGAATCGGGATCCATCTGGTCGGACTTCCCGACAGCGCGGTACGGGAGAGCCTGCTGCGTGTCATTACGGCTCTTACTTCCTACGGGTTCCGGATTCCGGGGCGTAAGTTGGTGGTCAACCTGGCACCGGCCGATCTTCGCAAGGAGGGGTCGGCCTACGACCTGGCCATCGCACTCGGCGTGCTGGCGGTCTCGGAGCAGGTGCCGTTGCAAGACTGCGACCGCTACGTCATCATGGGGGAACTGGCACTGGACGGCCGGATCCGGCCGGTCAACGGGGTGCTGCCAGCCGCTCTGCAGGCCCGCTCCGACGGATTCCGGGGATGCATCTTTCCGGCCGAGTCAGCGCAGGAGGCGGCTGAAGTCGACGAGCTGGAGGTCTATGGCGTCTCGACGCTGGCTGAAGCCATCGAAGTGCTGACGCAGCGCGATGCCTGCGACCATCTGCGGGTACGAAAGCCGACGACAGAGGGAGCGTTTCACCCTTCAGGCAACGACTTCCGGCAAGTACGGGGCCAACTGGTCGCCCGCCGTGGCCTGGAAATCGCAGCGGCCGGAAACCACAATCTGATTTTGGTCGGCAGCCCTGGCAGTGGGAAAAGCCTGATGGCCTCTTGTCTGCCCTCGATTCTGCCGCCGATGACCCGCGAGGAAGCCATTGAGACGGGAAAAGTCTATTCGGTGGCGGGGCGGGGCGCCCGAATCGGCGGGCTCATGCGGGAGCGGCCCTTCCGGGCGCCGCACCATAGCGCCAGCTTGGTCTCGCTGATCGGCGGCGGGCCGCAAGCGGGCCCCGGGGAAATATCCCTGGCCTTGAACGGCGTACTCTATCTCGACGAAATCGCGCAGTTCAGCCGAAGCCTGCTCGATGCGCTGCGGCAGCCGATGGAAGACGGTCAGGTGACCATCTCCCGAGCCCGGTACAAAGTCACTTATCCGGCGCGTTTCATGTTGGTCGCTTCGATGAACCCCTGCCCTTGCGGCTATGCCGGCGACGTATCAGGACGTTGCACCTGTTCACAGGGCGCCATTGAAGGATACCGTGCCCGAATTTCGGGTCCTTTAATGGATCGTATTGATTTACAAATATTTACGAGAAGTTTGACCGCGATGGAACTGCTCGGGATCTCCGATCCTTTGTCCCAGGCGCAGCCTGCGGAGTGCAGCGCGGCCATCGCGACGCGTGTAGCCCGTGCCCGGGCGGTGCAGGCGGAGCGGTTTGCCGGCGAGGGCATCTTTACGAATGCGGCGATGAATGCACGGCAGCTGGAACGATTCTGTCCACTCTCTGACGAATGCCGCCAGACGATGGAGAAGATCCTGGACCGGATGGGCCTTTCGGCCCGCGCCTATACACGTATCCTGAAAGTCGCCCGTACCATCGCCGACCTGGCCGGTGAAGCAGATATCCGGCCGCCTCATTTGCTCGAAGCCGCCGGTTACCGCTTCCTGGACCGCCGCGTCACTCCGTGATGCCCATCAGGCGGCGGATCTCCGTCTTAGCCGCTTTCCAGCGGGGGATGTCGATTTTGGTACCGATGATTTCGACCACCTTGGCGGCGAGGGCGGATCCCACTTCGCCGCAGGTCTTGAGCGGCATGCCTTGCGCATGCGCAAAGAGGAAGCCGGCCGCATAGGTGTCGCCGGCACCGGTCGCATCGACCGCCTCGCCCGGCCAGGGGTCGATGAAGTGGAACTCATCGCCGCGCTGGATCATGGAACCGTCCTTGCCGATCTTCACGATGGCCGTATCGACCATCTCCGACATCGCCTGGAGCGACTGCCGGGGCGGCAGATGCGTGAAAGCGGCCGCTTCGGTCTCGTTGGCGAAAATGATGTCGATGTAGTTTTTGACGATGTCCTGCAGGAATACCAGGTTGGATTCCACCACATTGTAGGAAGCCATATCCAGCGAGATGATCATGCCCCGCTCTCTTCCCATTTCCACGGCCCGGCGGACCAGATTCTGGTTCTGTACCAGATAGCCCTCGATATGCAGGTAATCGTACCCTTCAAAGTATGCCGGCTTCAGGTCGTCGGGTTCAAGCTCCAGCGCCGCACCCAGATAGGTGGCGAAGGTGCGGTCGGCGTTGGGAGCCGTGATGAAGACCATCGCCCGGCCAGAAGCCGCCGTCCCCACGAGCAGATTCGACTTGATACCGTTCTGCAATTGCGACTGACGGAACAGGGAACCCAGTTCGTCATTTCCCACTTTGCCGATATAACCGGAGGGCATGCCCAAAATGGCTGTCGCCGAGACCGTGTTGGCGGCAGAGCCCCCTGCAACATACTGCACACCGATCTCCTTGAGGTCGGCCCAGATGGTATTGCCGGTGGTGGCATCGACGTGCTGCATGCTGCCCAGCGGCAAGTTGTATTTCTTGAGGAGCGTATCGTCGGGAAGAACGGCCAGAATATCGGTCAGTGCGTTCCCGATGCCGAGAATCGATTTCATGACAAAGCTTGGGTTTTCATTTTTCTGCGATAAAAGTACCAGCTCACAAGCGAAATTAGACCGCACAGGAGCATCTGCACAATCTGAGACTCGTGCGAGAGCGTGGCAAAGATCAGGCCGGTGGACTTGTCAAAGCCATAGATGGGCACCAGTGTCATCGATACGATGAAATGATAGGCGCCGAAGCCTCCCTGCACCGGAACGACCCAGCCCAGCGACCCGACCACCATCAGGAACAGGGCGTCCAGCCCCGTCAGCCCGTCGGCCAGGGGGAAAGCCCGGATGGTCATCAGGCTGGTCAGCCAATAGCCGATCCAGATGAGCAGTGTATAAGCGAAGAAGGCCCACTTTCCTTTCATCTTGAAGGCCGCGGCAATGCCTCTTCCCAGTCCTTGGAAGAATTTGAGGAAGGCGGCGCCCGCCTTGGTGCGGGCAATCTGCTCGCGACGGGCCCGGATCAGGAAAAAGAGTCCGACCAGGACAGCCAACCCGATCAGCAGGATCCAGAACCAGCCGATGCCCATCGATCCGGCGGCAGGACGGAACATCTTTTCCACCAGGAAGTCACGGAAGTGGCCGAAGAACAGCAGCGGCACCACGGCCAGGACCATACAGACCAGGTCCCAGGTGCGTTCAATCACCACGGTTCCCAGCGCGCCTTCGAAAGTGGTCTTCTTCGTTTCAGCCAGCAGGCCGCAACGCACCACCTCGCCGGAACGCGGAAAGACGATGTTCGACAGGTAGCAGATGGCATAGGCATCGTAGGTTTCGCGGCGTGTGATCGGTCGATCCCCCGTCCGGACCGGCTCAAGCTGGATCCGCCAGCGGTTGCCGCGCAACCAGGTAATGATCCACATTATGCCGATGGTCGCGATGATCCATCCCCAGCGGCAACTCTTGAGGCCTCCTACGAAATCGTTCCAGCTTACCCCGCGGAACGCAAAAAAGAGAAGCACTGCCACCAGCACGAGCAGCAGTGCATACTTGAGGATTTTCTTCAGTCGGGCATTCATCGGCTATCTGCCCCAGAGACTGCGAGGATAGAGGCCCTTTTGAATCAGTTCACCGATCTTGGCGACCACGAACGGCCGGTCTTCCTTGTAAGTGACCCCGAACCATTTGGCGTCGCAGTTGAGCACCTTGAACGAAGCGTCCCCGCGCTTGATGAGGATGTCGGCCACGTACGGGATGAAGAATTCCGCCTTGAGGTTGGTCTTCACGGCATCGGAGTCGAGGAACACCTTGAAGAGTTCATCGGAGTAAGCGAAATAATCGGGGGTGAAGCCCCAGAAGTTCATGGAGACCACACTCTCTTCGGACACTTCGAAGTCCTCCCCTTTCTCGGCATAATAAACCTTGCCGTCATTCTTGCGGGCGATGGCCGTCCGTTCGACCACACTGGTCAGGCAGCCTTCCGCATCGGTCGAGCAGACGCCGCGCGACACGCTTCCAAAATCGGAAAGCGTGTTCTTGAGGTAATAGCCGACCAGGGCATACTCCCCTTTCTTTCCCTCGACACTGCGCAGGAAATCGGCAATCGCCTGAAAACCTTCCCGGCCATAGAAATCGTCGGAGTTGATGACGGCGAAAGGCTCGTGGATCACGTCGCGGGCCATCATCACGGCATGGTTCGTTCCCCAGGGTTTTTCCCGGCCTTCCGGCACGGTGTAGCCTTCCGGAAGATCGTCGAGTTCCTGATAGACGAACTCCACTTCAATCTGCCCGCCGAACCGGTCCGGCGAGAAGATCTCCCGGAAAGCGTCGGCGAACGAGTGCCGGATCACGAAGACCACCTTGCCGAAGCCGGCCCGGATCGCATCGTAAATGGAATAATCGATGATCGCCTCGCCCGAAGGGCCGAGACCGTCCATCTGTTTAAGTGAGCCGTAGCGGGATCCCATCCCGGCTGCCAGCACGAGGAGTGTCGGTTTCATCTATCGGAATTCTAGGATGGCGGCGGAGTTCGGGGCAACGACGTACTTCTCGTCGACCTTCACCCGTTCGCCGGTGATAATGTTCTTACCTTTTTGTGCAAATTTAGTAGTAATTTCAGCAAAATGCGCCCAGTCCACGCTATAATCTTCTTTTCCGCCGTTGAGGATCACCATCACGGACTCCTTTTTGCCGGTCCGGAAATAGACATAGACGTTGCGGGCGTCGGGACGGAAATGTACGAATCCGCCCTTGGTAACGGCCTCCGATGTCTTCCGCCAGGTGAACAGGTCGGCCACGTACTTGCGCAAGGCGACCTGGGAACGTGTAAACTTGCCCCAGGGCATGTCCACCCGCTCCTGGGAGTGGCCCACTGTGCCGTCAGCGCTCTGCAGTCCGTATTCGTCACCATAGTAGAGCTGCGGCACGCCGCGCATGGTCGCCAGCAGCGCATAGGCCATCTTGATCTTGTCGGGATCGCCGCCCAGTTCGTGGGCCAGGCGCGGGGTATCGTGGTTCCCCACGAAGACCAGGATGTCGGAAGGATCGGCGTAGAGATGGTCGAGCGAGAGCGAGTTGTAGATGCGGAGCATCGAGGGTTCCCACGACGTTCCGTCGGAAGTCAGCGCCGAGAGCGTACAGAACATCAGCGGGAAATCCATCACCGAAGGGAGATGGGAATTGTAGCCGTCCCGCTGGCGGGCGCCTTCCCAATAGGCACAGGAAGCCACGTCGCCAAACCAGACCTCGCCCACGATGTTCAGGTTCTTGTACTCGTCGAGGATGCCCTGCGTCCACTCGGCGATGCCTTTTTTGTCGGAATACGGGAATGTATCGACGCGCAGGCCGTCGAGATCGGCATATTCAATCCACCAGACCGCCATCTGGAGCAGATAGTGCCGCACCAGCGGATCGGCCAGGTTCATGTCGGGCATGGTGGTGTCGAACCATCCCTTCACGCAGCTCTCCTTGTCCACCTCGGACGCATAGGGATCGCTGTGGGTACTCATCGCGGCGTTGGTACGAATGAGCCGATCCCCGCCCCGCTTGAGGTTTTCGGGATAGTTGATCCAGGTCGAGGAAGGAAGGCTCTGCATCCACCAGTGTGCCGTACCGCAATGGTTCGGAACCATGTCCATGATGACTTTCAAACCCTTGTCGTGCGCTTTTTCGACCATCGTGCGGTACAATTCGTTGCTGCCGTAACGCGGGTCGATGCGGTAGTAGTCGGCGCAGGCATAACCATGGTAGGAGTAGCTCTTCTCGTTGTCGAGCAACAGCGGCGTGGGCCAGATGGTGGTTGCGCCGAGCTTGTAGATGTCGTCGAGATGGTCGATGATGCCCTGGATGTCTCCGCCGTGGCGGCCGCCCAGGTTCTTGGGATTGGCTTTCTCCGCGGTTTCGGGGGAAGAATCATTCTTCTTGTCGCCGTTGGCGAAACGGTCGGGCATCAGCAGGTAAACCGCGTCGGCCGGGCCGAACGATTCCCGACGGGCCGAGCCCTTGCGACGCTGCAGGAATTCGTAGTCGAAATCGTACTGCCGGCCATCGGCAGTGATTACATTGAAGTGATAGGCTCCCGGCTTCAGCCGGTCGGAGACACGCACGTCCACGAAGAGGAAGTCGGGGTTGTCGGTCGATGTCACTTTCGTGACGGAGAGCCCTTTCACCGAAGCGTCGGTCGTGACGCGCGCATCGCGGAGATTCGTCCCGTGCAGCATCAACTGCAGTTCGGTGTTCATGCCGACCCACCAGCAAGGCGGCTCGACCCGGTCGAGCGGTTCAGCGCCCAGCGCCGTCGCACACAGCATGGCCATGCAGAAGATCAGCAGTCTATTTTTCATCCTCGAACTCGCTTTCGTCACAGTCGCCGAAACAGTCACCCACACTGAAAATAATGTGGTAGCCATGGGCAGGCAGGGTAAACTCGCTGTCGTTGGTCACCAGATGGTTCTCCACCTTGTAGGTCACCACGTTGTCGGAGAAGTTGAACATGGCCAGGCACATGTCGCCCTGCTCCTCGCGCTCGAAAGCAAAGACTTGCTCCGGATGGTCGGTCGGCAGGACAGCCATCGTGCCGCCCCACGGTGCCGCCCAGAGGCAGGCATGTGCGTCGCGGAGCTTGATGAGTTCCGCCAGCAGCGTATCCATCCCCTGCGGATCGACGCTCCAGTCGATCGGATCTTTCTCAAAGAACTCCAGCCGCTTCGGCAGGCAGACCTCATCGCCGTTGTAGAGCATCGGGATACCCGGAAGCAGGAAGGAGAGCACCGTAAACTGTTTGAGCGCGGGGCCGAACATCTCTACATTGGTACCCGACCAGGAGTTCTGGTCGTGGTTGGAAATGAAGTTCATGGCCAGGGTACCGGCCGGCATGCCGGTCGCATCGGCATAGTTCACGTAGAAATCGGCCAGGTCGTTCGCATTCTTCTTGCCGGCGGCCATGTCGTACCACAGGTGCATCTGCTGCCAGGCATAATAAGCGTCGAAGGCGTTCTTCTGCAGGTCTGCTTTCTCAGCCTCGGCCAGGAAGAACAGCGCATCGGGATGTGCCGCCCGGAAATCGCCGAAGGCCTTCTCCCAGAAGTCAGTCGGCACTTCGGAGGCGACATCGCAGCGGAAGCCGTCCACGCCCCGGTCGATCCAGAACTTGAGCTGCTTCTCCATTTCGGCGCGGAGCGCGGGATTGTTCTCGTAATTCAGGTGGGCGATATCGGTCCAGTCGTACTGCGTGGCCAAATTGCCCAGGGAATCGAGGAAATACCAGTCTTTGTGGTCAACCGTCCAGGCGTGGTCGCGGCCGGTGTGATTGGCCACCCAGTCGAGGATCACCTTGAAGCCTTTTTCGTGGGCCGCAGCCAGGAAGTGGTCGAAGTCGGCCAGCGTGCCGAACTCCGGATTGACGGCGCAATAGTCCTGTACAGCGTAGTAGCTGCCGAGCGTGCCTTTGCGGCCCTCGACACCGATCGGATGGATGGGCATCAACCATAGGATGTCTACGCCCAGTTCGGCGAGCCGGTCGAGCTGCTGCTCAGCCGCGGCAAAAGTACCTTCCGGCGAGAACTGACGTACGTTGATCTGGTAGATCACGGCGTTACGGACCCAGTCCGCATGACGGACATTCGTGAAATTCCCCTGAGGGGCCGGTGCGCGATGGCAGGCGAACAGGCACAGGAGCGAAAGCAGAAGTGTCAGTGTCTTTTTCATATACTTGATTTATTGAACGATGGCAAAGGAAAGCGGGCTGACCACGACGGTAAAGGCGTTTCTTCCGTGAGATTCCAGCCCGAGCGGAAGGGTGATGGCGACCTCGGTCGTCTTGGTGCCCTTGTTGAGTACGGTCACGATGGTCTCACCCATGTAGGTACGGCTGTAGGCCAGGATGTCCTTGTCGGCACGCAGGAGCTTGTAGTCACCGTAGAGCAGTGCCATGCTGCCGGCACGCATGGCGGCCAGGTGCTTCGTGCAGTCAAGCACATGGCGCTCATCGGGCGTCAGGCCTTCAAACTGCATCCAGCGCCGGTTGTCGGGATCGTTGGCACCGGGCTGACCGAACTCGTCACCGTAGTAGATGCAGGGAACACCCGGCAATGTGAAGTTGAGCGCATGGAGCATCTCCAGATACCGGTAGCCTTTCGGGTTGGTGACGCGGATGTCGCGGTGCCAGCCGGCCAGTTTCTGGTCCTCGTCCTGGCTCACGTCGCCGCTGGCCAGGCAGATATAGCGGGAGCGGTCGTGATTGCCAGTGATATTGCCCATCAGGTGATGGGAGCCGTAAACGGAGAGGTCTTCGGCCAGGCGTCCTGCCAATCCTTCGAAAGAGCCGTCTGGACGGGTCGTCGCCCAGATGTAGGTGTCATACACGTTGAAATCGAACTGCGCGTCCTGCATGCCCGGCTTGATATAGGAGTTGATGAGCGCTGTAGAGCCGTAAGTTTCGCCGATCTGGTAGAAGGTGCGGCCCGGCAGGCTGTCGTAGAGTTTGCGTGTCAGCATCCGCCAATACTGTTCCGGAACATGCTTGGTAGCGTCGTGGCGGAAGCCGTCGAAATCGAAATGCTGCATCCAGAAAAGCGCCGAATCGGTGAGTTGTGCACAGATGTCAGGACGTTCCAGGTCGAGCGTCGGGATATGGTCGTCGAACCAGGTGGTCAGCCGGAACTCATCGTAGAGCTGGCGGTTCGGCCGGCCGTCGGGCGTGTCGGAAGGCGTGGTCCAGTCGGGATGGGCGGTCAGCGTAGGGCTCTGGATGTGCATGTGGTTGGACACATAGTCGAGGATTACGTTCTTTTTGTCGGCATGGGCTTTGTCGAGGAGGTCGCGAAGCTCCGCCTCTGTTCCGTAGCGTACGTCCACAGCCGTAGCGTAGTAAGGCCAGTAGCCGTGATAGCCGCTGAACTTGGTTTCGGGATCGTGAATCTGGCCCCAGGCGTCATAGGGGTTCTGGGTGATCGGTGAGAGCCAGATCGTGGTCACGCCCAGCGAGTCGAAATAGCCGCTCTCCAAGGTCTTCGTCACACCGAGGATGTCGCCGCCCCAATAATCCACCTTGGGATTCACCAGCGGGGAATTGAGGGGCATGTCGTTGTCCGTACGGCCGTTCACGAAGCGGTCGATCATCAGCGAATAGAGGATCTGGGCATGCTTGTCGGTGCGCTTGAGCTGCTTCGCATCACGCATCACCTGGCCATACGCGAGCGGGACCAGGATGTCATTGCCGATGCCCGCGGCGTTGGCGGCATAGGCGCGGATGTAAGAGCGCTCCATCTTGCGCGCATTGCGCGGCACGGTAATTTCGAGCTTGTTGCGGTCGATGACCTTGATGCCGTGCTTTTTGTCGAGCAGCGTATTCTGCCAGAGCACTTGCATGTCGTCGGCCTGGTTCTCAATCAAGATATAGAACCGGTCGGTTTTCCCGGGGACAGGGGCCGTGGTGATGAAGGGCGCGTTCGCGGGATCCTCCCCGGCGACTTTTTCGGGCAGCCGGTTCTTCAGCACGAGCGCAGCCTGCTGCCCCTGCGACTTGACCTCCAGGTACCGGAGCCACGGCTCCGTGGGAGCGGCCGTAATCACAATTGTGTCCATCTCCGCCAGCAGCGGGAAATAATCCCGCAGGATCACGGTGTTTTCCGCCTGTTCCAGCAGGCATGGACTGGCCAACGGCGCGTTGTCGAACTGCGGCGCTGGCGTCACTTTCACGTGGCCGCAGGAAACCGCCACGAGCATCATCAGAAAGAAGATATTCTTGCGCATCTTTGTCAGGGATTACTGAAGGAATACCGCGGAGGCGTAGGCACCAAGCGACAGGATGCCGCTGGAGCCGTCGGCCATGCCGTTGGAGACGATCATCTTGTCGGTCTTATAGCCGGTTACGGCAAAGGCGGCGGAGCCGCTGCCAAAGTTGTGAGCTACCAGGACGGTCTGGCCTTCGTAGCTCATCGTCCAGAGCGCCACGGCGGAATTGGGGCTCTTCACCTCCGTGATCTGGCCTTTGGCCAGGGCTTTCCAGGCGTTACGGGCCTGCGCGAAATTGCGGTAGACACGGAGGATAGATGCCTTATCCTGCTCCTGCGCTTCCACGGAAATCGATTCCGAGAGCATGGCGTTGTCCACCTTGCCGTTCAAGGCAGTCGAAGGTACGGATCCGCTGCGCGTCCACTTGATCGGCGAACGCACAAACTCATCGCCACCCCCCTTGTTGCCCCAGTAACCGAGTTCTTCGCCCTGGTAGATGTACGGCTTGCCCGGGGAGGTCAGCAGCACGGCGCCGGCCAGTTTCTCCTTGGCCACGTCGCGGCCCAAGTCGTGGGCTGCACGGTCCTCGTCATGGTTGGTCAGTTTGATGGCGTCGATGTAGCCGGGGTTGTATTTCTTGAACTGATCCTGGAAATAGATAACCGTCTTGGCGAAATCGTCGCCCTTGCCCTTGTTGATGCGGTCTTTAAGCGTCCACCAGTAGTAGAAGTTGAAATTGGAAGGCAGGCCCTCGTAGTAAGGCGCCATCTGTTCCACCTTGTCCATCCAGGCCTCGCCCACCATATAGAAATCACCCTGACCGCCATTGGCTTTCCAGGTCGTGTTGCAACGGTCGTACCACTGCTTGAGGAAAGTGACGTTGTCGGCCGTATTGTTCTGGTAGATCCAGATCACGGCGTCGAGGCGCAGGCCGGCCACACCCATCTTGATCCACTTGTCGGCCGCATCCGCCAGGTCCTTGAAAGCGGGCGAGACGGAAGCCGTGGCGGCGGGACCATAGTTCAGGTCGGGCATCGACTTGTCGAAACTGGCGAAATAATAGGAAGCGTCGCCGCCGAAGGTGATGTTGGCGGCCGTCGTATTGTTCATCTGGAACGGGACGCCGAAGGTCACGCCTTTACCCGTGCCACCCCACTTGGTTCCGTCGGCCCAGTTGGTGCTGGTGCACACGAGGAAACCCCAGTCGGTGTCAATGTCGAGCGTGATTTCGTAGAGATTCGTACCCGTGGTATAAAGGCCCACGTGCTGCGAGACGCTGCCATACCAGAGCCAGCATTTCGGATTCTGGGTATTCGGGCTTTGCGGGGCAGCGGTCGACTGGGTCACCGTCACGGTCTTGGCGTTCATGTCGACCTTGAAATGGACACGGCCTTTGTAGCCTGCGTCGGCGCCGGTAATCGGATACCAGGTGCCCATGCCGCCGTTATTATAGCCACTGGGCGTATCGGAGAACAGGTAGTAGTTCCGGTAAGGGCTCGAGGGATCGGCCGCGGCGGCCTTGAACCACTTGTTGTCGCTGCCGGAATGGTTGAGCACGAAGTCGAGGTAGATACCGATATTCTTGTTCTTCGCTTTGGCGATCAGGTCTTTCAGGTCGGCTTCGGTGCCCAGTTTGGAACTGACCGTGGTGTAGTCGTTCACATTGTAGCCGTGGTACGACATGGCTTCGTGGATCGGAGAAAGCCAGAGGGCGGTCGCACCGAGGCTGTCGAGATAGTCGAGGTGCTGGGTGATGCCCTTGATGTCGCCCCAGCCGTCTCCGTCGCTGTCGGCGAAACTATAGACGTTGAGCTGATAGGTAATACCCGAGAGTTTCTCTTTCGAGGCTGCATTCCGCCACGACTCGTCGGGTGGAACAGGGCCGTCGGGGCCGTCCGGTTCAATCGGTCCGGGACAAGCGGTGAGCAACAGGGCCGCACAGGCCAGTGCCAGTATGTGATAAAAGCGTTTCATAATTCCATAGACTTAGCTTTCAAAGTTACAGAAAAAAAATTGCTTTATCAAATCAAATAAGATGCCCGGGCAAGCCGGGCATGACGAAAAAGATATCGTTTACAGGATATGCTATCACTATTTCGTTTATCTTTGCAAAAAAGACACGATGATGGATACACCTGCTTCCCGCCCCAAAAAAGTCCAGGCCATCCTGCGGATGAGTCCAGAGACCTATGAAGCCATCCGCCGGGCCGCCGGACGGAACCACAAGTCCTTCAACAGCTATGCGGTCGAAACGCTCGAGGCCGCCGCAATCCCGAAACCGGAACCCAAGATCAAGATCAGTGAACTTACGCCCGATTCCGAATGGGAACGGTTTATCGTCCACTCGCTGGATTTGACAGAAGAAGAAATCGGAAACGACCCTCGTCTATCCGCAATACTTGGCTTATGAAACACGTCCTGCTCGACACAAACATCCTACTTGACGCGATTTTGGACAGCCGGCCTCACCATGGCGCAGCGCTGCTGATTCTCAAGGCTGTACGCAGCAAGAAACTCGTCGCATATACGTCGGCACAATCTCTTCTTGACCTGGTATACATCTACACAAAAGGCAACAAGTCCCGCGTCAGCGAAATCGGAGCACTCATGAATAAAATCTGCAATGACTTGATTGTCTGCGACACGCTGAAGCATCATATTGTAATGGCTGCCAGCAATTATTACGATGACTTTGAAGACGCTGTCCAAACTTCGATTGCCATCGACTACTACTGTGACCTGATCATCAGTGGTGACGACGGCTTCGACGGCTCCTTCGGTCCGCCCGTCGTCAGTCCCGACGAGTTCTGCCGGGAGTATTTCGAAGAATAGACAACCACTACACCAGGCATGACGAAGAAAAAAGCCCGGGTCTTTTGCAAGGCCCGGGCTTCGTTCATCCCTGGATCTGTCGTTACTTGACGACCGTGATCTTTTCGTTTTCGAAATTATAGATGACCGTGAAATTGGTCAGGTCGCCGACGTTGATGTTGTCGCCACCTGCGACGGCGTCGAAGGCCGTGCCGGCTTCGGTGAACACACCACCGCGGTTGACATCCCAACCACAGCCCCGGCGGAGTTTCCAACCGCCGGTAAACGACTGGTTGTAAGCCACCCAGTTGCCATCGCCGCAATACATCATGAAGACGTCGCCGCCCCAGCCGTTGAATTCACCGATCAAGCCCCAGAACTGGGCCGTCAACGCCATCTTCTCTTCTGCCGGATAGTAAGTCACCATGTAGGTTCCATCCGCAGGTACCTTGATGTTGTTGCCGCCTTCCTTGGCTTCGAACGGTTCATCGATTCCAACGAGGTCACCGCCGCGGTTGTTATCCCAACCCGCATTCCAACGGATCTTGATCTCATCGTCCTTGGTGAGCGTCACCGGCACGCTGTACCAGGCACCGTCAGCACCGAGGTTCATCGGAATGTCATTGTTCCAGCTGAAGCCGGGGATGGATGCGATCGAACCGACCACACCCCAGCCGAGGGTACCGATGGTTTCGTTGTTGGCGTTGTAGACCACCTTGAAGGTACCGTGCATGCCAATGTTGTCACCTCCGGGAACAGCTCCGACGAACTGGCCGACTTTTTCGGGCGTAGCACCGCCACGATTGACCGTCCAGTCGTGGTCGAAGCGGAGTTTCCATCCACCGTCAGCGATTTCAATCATATCGCTCATCCAGATGCCGGGGGCGACTTCCACCATTTCCACGTCGGCACCCCAACTGTTGAAGTCACCGATGATGCTCCAGACCTTCTTGGCGCTCGCCACAATGATCTTTTCGGATTCAGGGTAGTAGTACACAACATACACACCCTCAGGTACGTTGATGTTCGCACCGCCAGCCACGGCATCAAACTCTTCGCCGAGCGATTCCATCACACCGCCACGGTTGACATCCCAACCATGGTTCTGGCGGAGTTTGAACTCACCGGAAATCGCGGTTTCCGGACTCACCCAGATACCCTCGTCCAGGACCATGTCAATGTCTTTCTCCCAGTCGCCGTTCACGCCGATCAGGCTCCAGACAGTGCCGTCGGAGACCATCAGCATCGGCTCAGCACCGCTCAGGTCGAGGGTCAGCAGCCAGTAGCCAGGGGCCAGTTTGATGTTGTTGCCGCCGGCGACGGCCGCGAAGGGCTCGCCAAGGGCGACGAAGTCACCACCATAATTCTCGTCCCAACCGCCATCCTTGCGCCACTTGAACTCGGTGTCGGCTTCCACATTCACGCGGACCGTCCAGACACCGTTGTTCTCCTTGGCGAGGATGTCGTCATCCCAGTTGCCGTTCAGGCCGATGATGTTCCAGCCGCTGATCGACTTGTCGACCGTGATGGTCTGGGCCGTCGGATCGTAGGTCACGATGAAATCACCTTCCGCGGGCAGCATGATGTTGTCGCCCGTGGTCGCGAACGGCGTACCGAACGCTTCGAACGTACCGCCGACGCTTTCCGTCCAGTCATGGTTGTGACGGATTTTGAAGCCATTGGCGTTGAGATGCGTGGCAGGGCTCACCCATTTGCCGTCGACCAGTTCCATGTCGACGTCGCCGGCCCAGCCGTTGAAGTCACCGATCAGCGACCAGACGTCACCGTTGGAGACCGTGATGGTCATGGCTTCGGTGTCGAAGACGACCTTCCAGAAGCCGGCGCTGACCTTGACGTTATCACCACCGGCGACAGCCTCGAACGGCTCACCGAGGGCAACGAAGGTTCCACCATAGTTCTCATCCCAGCCGCCGTCTTTGCGCCACTTGAATTCGGTGTCTTCGGTAGCCGTAATATACGCCGTCCAGAGATTGCCGTTCTGCGTGGCGATGACGTCATTGTCCCAGTCGCCGTTCAGGCCGATGATGTTCCAGCCCGTGATGGGTTCCGGTTCCGGACCCGGTTCGTCGCCGCCGATCTTGCCGCTCTTGCCGCCGCCCATGGTCTCGACGATCTGGGCCGTGCCGGCACCCGGGTTGACGATCAGGTCGAATACGCCGTCGGCGCCGACCTTGATGTTCGGACCGTCCTGCGAGACGCTGAAGTCGGAGCCGAGGCTGCCGAAATCACCGCCGAGGTTGACCGCCCAGTCTTTGTCCTGACGGAACTTGAACTCGTCGGCGGCCGCAATCTTGACGGCCTGCGCGATGTGGGTCGTACCGTCGGTCACCATCTCGATGTCGCCGTCCCAGCTGATTCCGTATTCGGAAAGCGAACCGATAACGGTCCAGTTGCTGGCGTCCTTGTGGTCGGGATAAGCCTGGTAGGCCTCAGTCAGCGTGGCTGTACCGTCCGCGATGTTGAGCCACAGGTCATAGAGGCCGTCGGCCTTGGCCACGATGTTCGGGCCGTCCTGGCTGACGGCGAACGGGGTGTCGAGGCTGCCGAAGTCGCCGCCATAGTTGACGCCCCAATCCTGGTCCTTGCGGAACTTGAATTCGTCGCCGGCCTTCAGGCTGACGCACTTGGCCACGTGGAGCTGTTCGTCTTCGGTCATCCACATTTCGAGGTCGCCGTCCCAGCTGATGCCATATTCAGAAAGCGAGCCGATGACGCTGAACGGGCTGGTCTCGGTGTATTCCTGATACGGGCTGCCTTTCGGGAAGGTAATCACGAAACCGCTCACCGAAACCTTATCCTTGGAATCGACGTGGCCATTGAGGCCGGTGTCCTGGTTCGGGTTCTGCATCGTGGCGCGGATGATGGCTTCAAAACTCACCGTCTGGTCTTCCTGGCAGCCCAGGGCGATGAGCGCATTGCTCAGCGCCGTGACACTGGCGGTCAGGACGTTGTCCTTATTGGATGTAGCGACGACCTTGCTGACGGCCTTGCCGTCAAGCGAAGTGATGACAAGCATGTGGTTGACCGGCATCTTGTCGTTGAAGCCCATATTGAACTTGCCGGGTGTATAACCCACGGACAGGGCCTTGGCACCCATTTCATACGAGCCCAGCACCGGCGCGGTCGCCTTGGCGGGATCGAACGTGGCGAAATTCTCTTCGGGGTAGCAGGCCGTGGCCATCAGGGCGATCACGCCTGCAAACAGAATGGATAAAACTTTTTTCATCACTGGATCCTCCTATCAATATCCCTGATTCTGGGAAAGTTTGGTGTTGGCAAGCCGGTCGGAATCCGGGATCGGGAAGAGGGTGCGATAGCTCTCGACATCCGTACCGCCCTGGACGCCGCCTTTCCACTGCCAGTTGTAACCGGAAGTGAACTTGCCGAAGCGGATCAGGTCGTTGCGCCGCCAGCACTCCTGGTAGAGTTCACGGCCGCGCTCGTCGAGAATCTCGTCGAGGTTCAGGCTGTTGACTGCCGGCATGCCGGCGCGGACACGTACCTCGTTGAAAGCCGCCAGGCCGTCGATCGAAGCACCGTGCGCGGCGCACTCGGCCGCCATCAGCAGCACATCAGCGTAGCGCATCATCGGGAAGTCGGTGTCGACGAAACCGAGCTCCTGGCCCGGGTTGCCGTCACTCTTGATGTTGCGGAACTTCATGAAGGCGTAACCATTGGTGAATTCGCCGATGTCGTCGATGCTCTTCTGCTGCGTAGCGGTGTAGAAGAGGTTGCGGGCGTCAGCCGCGCTGAACTTGTCGTAGAACTCAGGCGTGGTACGGAGACCGCCCCAACCGGAGGAGATACCCAGCGCAGCGGGGTCCATCTCACCGCCCGTGGAGGCGAAGATCAGGTAGTTGGTCGCACCGTAGCTGGTGGTGTTGACACCGTCCTGCTCGATGGCGAAGATAATCTCGTCGGTGCAGCGGTTGTTGTCGGCCAGGAACAGCTCCTGATAGGGGCTGAAGTCACCGGCGGAGGTGTTGTGAAGGCTGTAGCCGTCGTTCATCAGGCTGGCAAGCACCTGGGCGCACTCGTTGTACTTCTCGGTGCCGGTATAGACCTTGGCGTTGAGGTACAGTTTGGCGAGCAGGAACTTGGCCACGCCCTTGTCGGCGCGGGCATACCCGTTGGCGCGGGGAGCGGCCAGGGCGCTGTTGTTGATGATGTCATTCAGTTCTTCATCCAGCCATTCGAACAGGGCTGCACGGGAAATCTGGTCGGGGAAGGCGCCCACCACGCTCGTCTCATCGGCGAACGGTACGTTGCCGAAGTTGTCGATGGCGTGGAAATAAGCGAGGGCGCGGAGCACGCGGGCCTCGGCGATGAACTCTTCCTTGGAGGAGAAGTTCACGTCGGAAGCCTTCGCTTCGCGGATGAACTCGTTGGCGGCGGACACCTGCATGAAGATGCGGGAGTAGAACGCATAGATGAAGGTATCGTCCGTCGTCCAGTTCATATAGTGGAAGTTTTTGATGGTCTGGTCATTCCAGCCGCAGACCGACTCGTCGGTCGTCAATTCGCTGTGGTGATACAGACCGCGGATATACTGGGAGGCACCGCCGTCGAGACCGGAGATGGAAGGACCGCCGTTGGCACCGTAGTAGCCGGAAGTGGCGAAGCCCGTATAGACACCGGCGAGGAAAGAAGTGAAGGCCGCCTCGTCCACGAGGGCCTTGTCCGCCGTGTTGGCGTTCGGGTCGATCGGGGTGACGTTGAGGTCGCCGATGCAGGAGCTCAGGAGCGCGGCGACAGCCAGGATGCTGAAGATAGATTTGATCGTT
>JAEEOM010000197.1 GCA_016284265.1 Bacteroidales bacterium
CGTCCATCGTGATCGCGTCGATGCTCTCGTTGGTCGGGAAGTCGGTATAGACGCAGTCGCCGAGCCAGAGCTTCGTCGCGGCGCGGGAGCCCAGCGACGTGATGCTCGTCATGGCGCTGCGGATGGCGGATTTCTCGACCTTCACGGCACGGGTGAAGGCTTCCTCGTCGAAGCGCGGCTTGGTGAGCATCTCGCACACGATATCCATGACTTCCGGAAGATTCTTGGAGAGCGCGCTCACGGTGATGGTCGTCGCCTTGGTGCCGGCATTGACACGGGCGGTGGCGCCGAGTTTCTTGAGCGCCTGCTCGAGTTCGACGGCCGTGTGCTCGGACGTGCCTTCGTTCATCATACTCGCGTTGACCGAAGCCGTTCCGCGCTTGCCGGCCGGATCGAGGATCGCACCGCCGTCGATCGAGAGGGTCAAGTTGACCATCGGGATCTCGTTCTGGGTGATGCCGGCCACATCGATGCCGTTGGAAAGCGTGGTCCGCCAGATATTGGGGATATTCGTCTTGGGGGCATTGGTCAGATAGGCGGGCTCGACGCTGCGGTCGATCTTTGAAGGTGTCAGCTCGTAATCGTCATCGACCACGGCGCCGGCCACGCTGCGCATGGTCTGCTTGCTCTGGTCTTCCATCACGAGATTCGCGGGCACGCTGCTTTCGGTGGACAGTTCAATCTGTCCTTTCGGCACGGCCACCACGGCCACGTAGTTCTTTCCCTTCACGTATTTCTCGTACACGCGCATCACGTCATCGGCCGTCACCTTGTTGAAGTCTTCGATGTCGTCGATGAACTTGTCGGCCTTGCCGTAGAACTCCTTGCTGCGGGCGAGCATCTGCGCCTTGCCAAGCACGCTGCCGAGCCGGCGGTAGGCGGAAGTCTCGTTCTCGGCCTTGATCGTGGCGAGTTCTTCCTCGTCCACGCCATCGCGCTCGAAGTCGGCCATAGCCTGCTCGACGGCCGCCATGATCAGATCGATATCCACGCCGGGATACGCCGTGGTGCTGATGGTGACCTGGCCGGCGCTTTCGCGCGACCGGTTGCTGGCCATCACCCGCGGAGCGAGATTCTTCTCCACGATGTTCTTATAGAGCGGCGAATTCTTGCCACGGCCGAAAAGGCTGCAGAAGGCGTCAAGCGCCGCCTCGTCGTCGGCGCCGTCGGCAACAGCCGACCAGGCGATATTGACGGCAGGCATGCTGGCGAACTGGTCTTCGTAGTACAGTTCCTTCGTCTGGTCTAGCGTCACATCCCAGACGGCAGGTTTCTTCACGGGATGGCTGGGAATCTCGCCAAAATACTTCTGGATGAGTTCCTTCGCTTCCTTGGGATCGAAGTCACCGGCGATGCAGAGGGTGGCGTTCGAAGGCACGTAGTAGGTTCTGTAGAACTCCTTCACGTCCTCGACGGTCGCCGATTTGATGTCGTCGAACTCCCCGATCACGGTCCAGCTGTAGGGATGCTTTTTCGGGAAGAAGTTCTTGCACATCACGTCGTTCATCATGCCGTAAGCGTTGTTCACCTCGGTCTGGCGTTTCTCGTTGCAGATGACGTCGATCTCACGCTCGAGGCCGCTCTGGGTGACGGTGTTGATGAAGAAACCCATGCGGTCGGATTCCATCCACAGGATTTTTTCGAGGGCATCGCGGGGAACGCACTCGTAGTAGATCGTGTAGTCGTTGGAAGTACCGCCGTTGAAGTCGCCGCCCATCGCGGCGATCTTGTTGAAGAAGGCATTGCGCGGAAGGTTCTCGGAGCGCTGGAAGAGCATATGCTCGAAGAAGTGGGCGAAACCGGTCTTCCCTTCCTTCTCGCGGGCACTGCCCACGTGGAAAGCGATCGCCTGGGCGACGATCGGATCGCTGTGGTCCTCGTGAAGCACCACCTTGAGACCGTTGTCGAGGGTGTACTCCTCGTAGTCGATGTGCATCCCTTCCTCGTTGCTCTTGCACGAGACGAAGGCCCCGATGACCGCGACTGCGGCCACAAGAATTCTGACGACGTTTTTCATAATGGAGATTATTTTGTAAATAATTAATACTCTTGACTGAATAACAAATATACTGTTTTCTTCTCTTGGTTGATTCCTCTTTTCCACCACTTTCATATACTTCCTCTCGCCTTTTTTCACTACTTTTGTGAAAACGCATCATCATGGACCAGCCCAAGGTGGAGAGGATGCTGCGGCTGATGCAGTATCTTACCGGGAACGTCAATTACACAATCGACGATCTGACGGACAAACTGGAGATGTCGAAGCGGACGATTTACCGTTATTTCGATACTTTCCGTTCCGCCGGGTTCGTGGTGCAGCGTATCAGCGAAGGCGTGTACCGGATGGCCAACTACCGGCGTCAGGATATCGACCTGTCGAAAATCGTCTATTTCTCTGACGAAGAGGCCTACGTGGTGGGGACGCTGATCGAGGAGCTGGACAGCACCAACGCGATGAAGCAAGGACTGAAGCGCAAACTGGCCGCCGTCTATGACTCCACCAACATCGGCGACTATATCGGCAACAAAGGCAACTCGGCCACCATCGGTTCACTGGCGACTGCCATCCGGGACAAAAAGTGTGTAACGCTGCATCAGTATGCCTCCTCCCATTCAGGCAAGGTGCGCGATTACACAGTCGAGCCGTTCCGGTTCAATACGAATTATATTGATTTCTGGGCCTTCGACACGGGCGACGGAGCCAACAAGCGGTTCAAGGTCGACCGGATCGGAGAAGTGGAGGTGCTGGAGGAAGACTGGTCGCACGAAGCGGCGCATCATGCCGCGCCGACAGACTCCTTCCGGGTGGGCGGCGAAGGCCTGGAGAAAGCGATCCATGTAAAACTGAAGATGAACCTGACCGCCAAGAACCTGATGACGGAGAACTATCCTCTGTCTCAACGGGAGATCAGCCAAGGCGAGGACGGCAATTGGTACTACGAAGGAGATGTCTATGGGATGGACGGCATCGGCCGGTTCGTGATGAGCCAGATCGACTCCATCGAAATCCTCGAGGGGAATCTCCTGAAAGCGTTCCTCTTGCGCCAGGCAGACTACATCCGGAACGCGCTGGGTTTTTCCCCGGTTTGACGGTTCTCCCCCTTTTGCGAATTGCGCTCCTTCAGATGGCCGGACAAGTAATTGGCGAGTAGGTCAATAATTGCAATCCAAATCAACACATAAATAAACGTCATCGTAACCATAAGGCAGTTGCTTTTATCTTTTCGATACAAAGGTGGAAGAGAAAAGTGTCAGGTTTTGACACACGTATAAATTGATTAACTTTACAGACAAAAGCCACACGTGATGAAAGCCCGTTTTATACTGACCGTTGCTTTGTTCCTGATCACATTGGGGTATGTGGTCTGGCATTTGTGGCGGATTACACCTGCAGCGTGGCAGGGGAAGTTGGGCGTGGCAGGGCTCTTTGTCATTTGGTTTGCGGCCTTTGTGGCGGGAATTGGATTCACTGAACGTTTCTCCATACGGACGGCCACTGTCTTGTATGAAGTGGGCGCACCGTGGCTGATTGCTTTCCTCTATCTGTTTCTGCTTTTCGTTGTCGCTGACATCGCGTCGCTATGCCATCTGATTCCCAAGTCTTTGCTGAGAGATAGCACCGCGGGGCTGCTCTCCGCCGCCGCACTGGTGGCCGTTCTTCTGGTAGCCGGAAATGCACATTACAAGCACAAGTATCGCGAGGTGCTGACAATCCAGACAGCGAAACCGCTGGAGCGGCCGCTGACAATCGTCATGGCCAGCGACCTGCACATCGGCTATCACAACCGCCGGGCCGAGCTGGCCCGCTGGGTCGATCTGATCAATGCCGAGCAGCCGGACCTGGTGCTGTTCGGCGGCGACATCATCGACCGGAGCATCCGGGCGGTCGAGGAAGGCGGCTTCGCCGCCGAGTTCAGGCGCATTGCCGCGCCGGTCTATGCAATCCCGGGCAACCACGAGTATTACAGCGACCTGACCCGCGCGCAGCAGTTCTATGAAGAGGCCGGCATCAAGCTGCTGCAGGACGAGATCCTGGATTTCGCCGGAATCTGCGTCATCGGCCGGGACGACCGCACGAACGCGGACCGGGAACCCCTGTCCGAACTGGCGGGCGACGACGCGACCGACTTCACCATTCTCCTCGATCACCAGCCCTACCATCTGGAAGAAGCCGAACAGGCCGGCATTGATTTCCAGTTCAGCGGCCACACGCATCACGGCCAGATCTGGCCCGCCAACTGGGTCACCGACGCCCTCTTCGAAAAGGCCTGGGGCCACCACTCACGCGGCCAAACGCAATACTACATCACCTCCGGCCTCGGCCTCTGGGGCCCCAAAGTCCGTCTCGGCTCCCGCTCCGAATACCTGGTCGTGCATTTGAAGAATTAAGACAACTTATAAACATGACTCGATTTCCAATCCATGTACTGATTCTGTGGCTTTGCTGCCTGTCAGCGATGCTTGCCGCTTGTGATCCGATCAAAGGGGACGGACGCGGCGAGAAACCGGAGGAGCCCAATTCGTACGGGGAACTCATCGGAACTTTCTATATCGAAAACCGCAACATGCATTTGCAGCTGCTCGACATCACGGATCTGTACCAGCAAGTGTGTTACATCCAATGGGCTGTTCCCGTGAACCATACGCGCTTCGACAGTTTGCCGGAACCGTTGAAAGAGATCGTCAAGGGCTTCGCGTTCTCATTCCCTACGCAAGTGTACCGGATGCAATGGAAAGGCGAAACGGTATACCATATGATCTGTCCGTTGTGGGATGATTATCAGTGCGTTTTCAGGCCCTCGGGGGAAAATGTCCAGTTCAAGACATTGCAGGACTACAATCAGTTTCTTCAGGAAGTCCGCGATGTGAATTGCGTGCTGATCATCGACACCCAAGTGGTGAAAAGCGCCGAAGGCGCCCCCAACCTGCTCGTGGGAACCTGGCAGACGGACTGGGAGCATCTGCACCACGACGACATCGACGAGCAGGTGACGCTCTACGACAAACTGCCCTTCACCCTGACGGAAGTATGTCATTTTGAAGCGGACGGTACGGGCTATCTGCGCAGCGTGAAGACGTTCAAGGACGGCAAACGGGAAGTCGCCCTGGATCCGTTTACGTACTGGCTGACCGACTATCGGACGAATGGCAGCGGATCTTCCGCCTATCACAGCTATTATTACCTCTGCCGGTTCGCAGCCGGCGATACCATCGAGTTTTCCGCCAGGTCCCGCGACGGATTTACCCAGACATTCGACCGCAGTTTTACGTTCGTGACTTATCCTTGGTACAAGAAGCGGTCGGATCCTTTTTCGGGCGGGAAAGGTAATCAGAAGTACGGGAATCCCGGAAAAGACAAGCAGTCCCCGATCGTAGGACGCTGGACGGGAACCGGCTTGAGCGCCGCCTATATATTCGGCATCAATCGCTACACCTGGGTTTTCCGCAGTGACGGAACGGGCTATCAGCTCCTGGGACGCCAATTCGTTCAATCCTTCGCCTATACCGTTGAAGGAAATGGCGATGCGCCGCTACTGACCCTCTATAAATACGACACGGGATTTATGAGCGAGGATGGTTTCTGTAAAGAAGGAGATTGGACCTTCAGCTTCGTACCGCAACCTACGCCCCAAGGCAAGACCATGAAGGCCAAGATCTACGACGGCGGCAACCGCCTGGAACTCGAAGGCTACGCCACACACGCGGCCGACCTGTCCCTGATCCCCACCGTATTCCAGCGGGTAAATCCCTAACTCCGCGGTTTATCCTCCTTAACGTCCGAGTGGATCAAGGCCAGGACGAAGCTGACGATCATGGCCACGAGGCCGATGCCGAGGAGAATGAGGAGGATCGTGAAGAAGGTTTGCATGGGCAGGGCGATTATCCTTTTCGCTTCGCATGCCGCCGGTTGGCGGTTTCGAAGTAGTATTTGAGGTCTTGGTTTTTCAAGATCGGATCGCGGAAGCGCTCGAACCATTCAGCGAATGATTCGAGCGTTTCGCCTACGTAGAAATCTTCGTCGAGTTCGCGGGTATAGGTACCGCCGCCGGTGACGCTGGCGGCCCATCCGGTGCAGACGTCATCATAGTAGCGGTAGGGTTTCCCTTTGTCATCGAAGCGGATTTCGAGGCGGGTGCCGGTGTCGTGTTCTTCGTCGCGGTACCAGCCGATGAAGATGTCGGCGTGGCGGAATTCGAGGCCGAGTTCTTTTGCGAAGCGTTCGCCGAAGCTATCGTACCAGCCGCGGACGAGGACGTGGTTTTTCTTGAGGAGCGCTTTGAGTTGCGGGGTGACGGCGATAGACTGGACGTTATAGTGGATGATGATATACTGGAGGGCCGGGAAGGCTTCGAGGAAGCCGGGGCCGACTTCGGTGATGCCTTTGGTGAATTCGACGCCGGTATATTCCCCCGTCCAGGCGCGGTCTCCGGGCTTATCGCCTTGGCGGTCGAGGTCTTTTTCGCAGACTTTCCCTTTACCGAGGACTTCCAGGGCATATCGCCAGTTGGTACTATATTCGATTTTGGGGTTATTGGCAGATTGTCTCATCGTGTTTATGCTTGGGTTTCACATTCCCGCATGGCATCGAGGGTTTTCTGGAGGACGTCATCGAGGGGCCAGCCGAGCATTTCGGCGCCCTGTTCGATGACTTCGCGGGAGCAGCCTGCGGCGAAGCCTTTGGATTTATATTTTTTCTTAAGGGATTTGAGTTCCATGTCCTGGACGCTTTTGGAGGGGCGCATGAGGGCGGCGGCGCCGATCAGGCCGGTGAGTTCATCGGTGGCGAAGAGGACTTTTTCCATCGTATGTTCGGGTTTGACGTCGACGTGCATCCCGTAGGCGTGGCTACAGATGGCGTGGATCATTTCTTCACTGACGCCCGCCTGGCGGAGGAGTTCGGGGGCTTTGATGCAGTGTTCTTCGGGGTACATTTCGAAGTCGATGTCGTGGAGCAGGCCGACCATGCCCCAGAAGTCTTCTTCGTCAGCATAGCCGAGTTGGCGCGCGTACCAGCGCATGACGCCTTCGACGGTCAGGGCGTGGTGGATATGGAAGGCGTCCTGATTATATTTTTTCAGCAGTTCGAGGGCCGTTTCGCGGGAGATGGGGGTATTCTTCATAGGGCGAGGCATTCATTCATGAATTGGATCATGCGGGCGTTGACGCCCCGGGATTCCGGGAGGTCGGGATCAATGACGTTATGGACGTGGCCGACTATTTTATCGGTCGACGAGATATCGACGAAGGTCAGGGGTCTGGCCAGCGAGTCGCAGTCGGCTTTGAGGAGGACGGATTCAGAGCGGATGAAGTCATTGAGGCAGGTGGAGACGAGCAGCGGGCCGGTATAGCTACCGATGAAGGTACGCGGCGAGATGGATTTCAACCACGCGTCGTCTTCATACCGCGGGCCCATGAACCAGGCGAGGGCGCTTTTGGCGAACAGGCCCGATTTCGGGAACGAGGCGAAGTCATAGGCCGGGCAGTTGAGCATCACGCCACAGGTTCTGAACGCGACGGGCCGGATGGGGACCGCAGGATCATCCGATCCTTCGGCCATATACAGAGCCAGGTGTCCGCCGGCGGAATCGCCTGTGAGGAACATCCGGTCTTTATTGAGGCCCAGTTCATCGGCGTGCACAGCCAGGTAGTCGAGGGCCGCTGCGCAGTCGCGCAGCTCATCTGACACGTCCAGAATCCCATCGTTCACGCGATACTCCAGCAGGACCACATCGTAGCCAGCCTTCAGGAACACCGAGGCGAAACGACGATTATTCTCCCTCTTCCCCGCCACGTAGAATCCGCCGTGGATATCGATCAGGACGGCGTCTTTCCGAACATCGGCAGGAGCATGGTAAATGTCGACGACCTGGGCAGCAGTTCCATTCTCGACGTAGGCTACATTCAGTTTTTTCTCGACGGAATCCGCATACGCGGGTTCCGCTTTGACCTTGTTCGTCCCTGCCATCATCATCTTCAGCATCGGTTTGGTCACCTTGATGCTGCAGCCAGTAAAGCCGAAGAGAAGGGATAAAGCCGCGAGGGAAAGAAGGAATCGTTTCATCGGTTTTCGTTACTGATATTTCGTGAAGCTGTACTTCTCCCGAAGCGCTGCCTTTGTCGCCTCGTCCTGATGCGTGAAATAATTCTTGAAGCCCGGGCAGAAGTTGATGTGCCAGCGCCAGAAACGGCCGAGGAGGGACTTGGGATTCTTGTCGTAGTGAGCCCTGAACTTGCAGGTTTCGCAGGGATAGTTTGCCATAGGAATCGATAGTTTAATTTAACTTTACCGCGGTACCGGAAGCCGTGACCATCAGCATGCCGTTGTTGGTACCCAAGACT
>JAEEOM010000198.1 GCA_016284265.1 Bacteroidales bacterium
TCGGTAGTTTGGAAGGATTCGTCCGGATCGAGCGAGAAACAGTTCAGGTTCAGGCAGTCATTCCAGTCGGCGCGGCCGATGAGCGGAAGTCCGTGGGGGCCCAGGTGGGTGGCAACCCTCCGGAAAGAAATCTTGAGGTGCTCCAACAACGTCACTTCACTGCCCGGCACATTGTCAAACGGCACGGGTTCATCGAGGATGGTGAAATCGCCCGTCTCCTTGAGATAAGCGACCGTCCCGAACAGGAGCCAGAGCGGATCGTCGCCGAAGCCGCCGCCGATGTCGTTGTTCCCGCGTTTGGTAAGCGGCTGGTACTGATGATAGCATCCGCCGTCGGGGAACTGGGTGGCAGCGATATCGAGAATGCGCTGGCGGGCGCGGTCGGGAATCAAGTGCACGATACCCGCGAGATCCTGATTGCTGTCGCGGAAGCCCATCCCCCGCCCGATGCCACTTTCAAAATAACTGGCGCTGCGGCTCATGAAGAAGGTGATCATGCACTGGTACTGGTTCCAGACATTGACCGTCCGGTCCAGTTCCGGAACGGCAGAAGCGACGGTAAACCGGCCGAGCAGGTCGTCCCAATAGGCACGCAGGGCCGCGAAAGCGGCATCGGCCTGCACTCCGGTGGCAAACGCATCCATCATCGTGCGAGCCGGAGCCTTGTTGATGACGCCGGGGGCGCAGAATTTGGCATCGGCAGGATTCTCGACATATCCCAGGACAAAGATCAACTCTTCCATGGCTCCGGGGGCAAGCGTCAGGTCGAAACGCTCGGCCGCGACCGGGCTCCAGCCGTGGGCGACCGAGTTCCCGGAAGTGCCGGCAAGCGCCTGAGACGGCGCATCAAATCCGTTGTACATTCCCAGGAAAGTCTCCCGGTCGGTATCGAAACCGTCGAAGGGGCGGTTCACGCCGTAGAAGGCATAGTGATTCCGCCGCTCACGATATTCCGTCTTGTGGTAGATGGCATCCTTGCAGACCTCTACTTCGCCGGTCGAAAGGTTGCGCTGGAAATTCTCCATATCGGTGGAGGCATTCCAGAGGCACCACTCGACGAAGGCGTACAACTGGATCTGCTTCGGCCGGTCGGAGCGATTGACGAGCTTCATCCTGTGTACCTCACACCGGTGTTCCAGCGGTACGAAGAACAGCGACTCGGCACGCAGCCCGTCTTTCTCCCCGCAAATGCGGGTATAGCCCATGCCGTGACGGCACTCATAGAAGTCCAGCGGTGTTTTGCAAGGCTTCCAACCCGGATTCCAGAGGGTATCTCCGTCTTTGATGTAGAAATAGCGGCCACCCGCATCCATCGGCACGCCGTTGTAGCGATAGCGCAGGATCCGCCGGAACTTGGCGTCCTTGCAGAAACAGTAGCCGCCGGCCGTATTGGATATCAGGGAGAAGAAATCTCCCGTACCCATATAATTGATCCAAGGCCAGGGTGTATCGGGCCGGGTAATGACATATTCGCGCGAAGCGTCGTCAAAATGTCCGTAGGAATTCATCGCGATAACAAGAACTTAGAATCACTTTTTGATGGGGTACAGGCGCAGCAGAAGCAGGATCAGCAGGGCGATGGCGGCCGGGAAGAGCGAGAAGATCGCCCAGATCATCCGCTGGACGGCCGGCTCATTGGTGATGGTGACGACGGTCTGGCCCGTTGCCGGATCGGTGCCCGAAATAAAA
The DNA here is from genome assembly GCA_016284265.1 of Bacteroidales bacterium. Classification (GTDB taxonomy): domain Bacteria; phylum Bacteroidota; class Bacteroidia; order Bacteroidales; family UBA932; genus Cacconaster. The sequence continues at coordinate 1,690 of JAEEOM010000198.1, forward strand.
CCGGCCATGCCGAGGAACAAGGCAACCAGCGCGCCGGAAATGGCGGAACCGAACTTCTGGGCCATCGTACCGGAAGAGAAGATCAGGCCCGTCGAGGACGTCCCGTTCTTTTCCGTGGCATAATCGGCCACGTCGGCATACATCGACCAAAGCAGCGGCGAATAGAGCCCGATGCCGATGGAGGTGAGGATAACGGTAGCCACCATCACCCAGATGTATTTCGGATCCATCGGAATGAAGAAGAACGCGATCGACGTGACGGCGCAGATGACGGCCGCCCACATGAAGGCTTTCTTCTTGGAGCCCACCCATTTGGTAAAGCGCGGCGAGAGACCGCCGAAGATCATGCAGGTTACTTCGCCGAAGGTCATGAACACCGTGTAGTTGATGATCAGGCCCGACACGGTGACATCGCCATGGAGGCAGTATTCCAACAGGTAGCCGGCCACCGCATAGCGGAATCCGTTGAAGAAGTTGGTGCAGATGCCCACCAGCGTCAGGTAGATCCAGGGCTTGTTGCGGAACAGGTCGGCGAAGGGTTTGAACGAGAACTTCTCGGCCCGGACAGGTTTGATGCGCTCTTTCGTGAGCAGGCCGCAGGCCAGGGTTCCCAATGCAGCCAGACCGCCCAGGATCACGCCCAGCACGGCATACTGATGCGCGTCGGAGCCACCCACCATTTTCTGCAGATACGGGAATGAGAGCAGGGTCACGAAGCCCATCGCGTAGGCGCCGACCATGCGGTACGAGGAGAACTGGTTCTTCTCGTTGTCATCGTCCGTCATCACGCCTAGCAGCGATCCGTAGGGCACGTTCACGGCGGTATAGACGACCATCATCAGCAGGTACATCGTGTAAGCGTAGATGCGTTTGCCCACAGGCCCGAGGTCAGGCGTGTAAAGCAGCAGGGCGAAGATCACGCCCAGCGGGATGGCGCCGAAGATGAGCCAGGGGCGGTACGTGCCCCAACGCGACTGTGTGCGGTCGGCGATGGCGCCCATCATGGGATCGGTAATGACGTCGAACAGACGTGCCACCAGCATCAGGGCGGCCGTGTCGGCCACGGTCAGGCCGAAAATATTGGTAAAGAACAGCGGGAATGCAATGGACATCACCTTCCAGGTAATGCCGCCGGCTGCGGCATCCCCGAGTGCATAGCCCAGTTTTTCAGATAGTTTTGCCATAGACTATTTTAAAACCAGTGGTATTACTCAAATATTTTTAGAATCTCCAGACACATGCGGGAGTTGTGGTACGGGCATTTCCAGAAGCCTGCCTTGGGCTGGGCCAAATCGGGAGTGCCGTCGGGCTGGATGGCCCAGTACCATTCCCCGCCCTGCCGATCGACCAGATGGTCGCGGATATACGCCCAGGCGGCAAGCGCCCGGTCGGCGGCCGATACGTCGCCATGGTATTTCCACAGCCAGAGATTCCCGACGACGGTTTCGGCCTGCACCCACCACTGGCGTGAATCGTCGAACGAACCGTCGTTAAGTTTCTCGTAGCGCATGGACCCATCGGGCAGCAAGCCCTCGTTGCCGGCAATGCCCATTACCCGGGCAAAAGGCCGGATACGGGAGACTACGTCGATGTCGGCGGTTGCGAAGGCACATTCCAGCAGCAGCCAGGAGGTTTCAATGTCGTGGCCATAGGAGATGCCGCCCGGAAGTACCGACCAGTCCCGGCGGAAATAGAGCTGCAGATGGCCGTCCGGGGCCATCACACGGG
>JAEEOM010000199.1 GCA_016284265.1 Bacteroidales bacterium
CTTCACCAGCCGCCAGGTTGAGGCGGAAATCAAACGACTGGAGGCACCAGATGACGATTGATGCGACGAAGATTACCGTGAAGGCGCGCTGCAGGAAGTCCTTGGTTTTGTCCCAGAGCAGATGGGCCACGTTCTTGGCACCCGGCATCCGGTAGTTGGGCAGTTCCATGACGAAAGGTGCTGGCTGGTTGTCGGGATGGATCCATTTGGAGAACAGGGCGACCAGGATGCCGATCAGGATGGCTGACAGGTACAAGATAACCAGTACGACACCCCCGTGACCGGGAAAGAAGGCCGCGGTGAAGAAGGCGTAGATTGGAATCTTGGCCGAGCAGCTCATGTAAGGTGTCAGCAGGATGGTCAACCGCCGGTCGTGGGCGGAAGGCAGGGTACGCGTGGCCATGATGGCCGGTACGGAACAGCCGAAGCCGATCAGCAACGGGACAATGCTTCGGCCGGTCAGGCCGAGATTGCGGAGCAATTTGTCGCTGACGAAAGCCACACGGGCCATGTAGCCGCTGTCTTCCAGCAACGACAGGAAGAAGAACAGGATGATGATGATCGGCACGAAACTCACCACGGTGCCGACGCCGCCGAAAATGCCGTCCACTACCAGCGACTGGACGGCCGGACTGACGCCCCAGCGCGCCAGGGCATCGCCCGTCAAATTGGCGAGCCAGTTGATTCCCTGGTCCAGCAAGTCCTGGAGTGGTGCCCCCAGCACATCGATCGACAGCCAGATGACCAGCGACATGACGGCGATGAAGATCGGAAGTGCCGTCCATTTTCCGGTCAGGATGTTGTCGATACGGCGGCTCCGCCGGTATTCCCGGCTTTCATGCGGCTTGATGACGGTCTTGTCGCAGAGTTTCCGGATGAATGTGTAACGCATGTCGGCCATGGCCGCATTGCGGTCAAGGCCCCGTTCCTCTTCCATCTGGACGATAATGTGTTCGATCATCTCTTTCTCATTGGGCTGGAGCTCGAGTGCGTTCTCGACAGCCGTATCGCCGTCGATCAAGCGGCTGGCTGCATAACGGACCGGCAGGTCGGCGTGCCGTGCATGATCTTCGATCAGATGCATGATGCCGTGCAGGCAGCGATGTACCGCACCTCCGAAATCGTCTTTGTCGCAGAAGTCCTGCCGGGCCGGCTTTTCCTGGAAGCGTGCGACATGGATGGCGTGCTCCACCAGCTCCTCGATGCCTTCGTTCCGGGCTGCGGAAATGGCTACGACCGGCAGCCCGAGCGCCTCCTCCAATTCGTTGACACGGATGGAGCCGCCATTGCCGCGCACCTCGTCCATCATGTTGAGAGCCAGGACCATCGGGACTTCAAGCTCCATCAGCTGCATGGTCAGGTACAGGTTGCGTTCGATGTTGGTCGCATCGATGATGTTGATGATGCCGTGCGGGTGTTGCCGGATGATGAAATCGCGGGAGACAATCTCCTCGGCGGTATAGGGAGCCAGCGAATAGATACCGGGCAGGTCAGTGATCCGGGTTTCAGGATGGCGGCGGATGACGCCGTCCTTGCGGTCGACCGTCACGCCGGGGAAGTTCCCGACATGTTGGTTCGAGCCGGTAAGCTGGTTGAAGAGTGTCGTTTTGCCGCAGTTCTGGTTGCCGGCCAACGCAAAAGTGAGTGTCGTTTCCTTCGGCAGCGCGTTCTCGTGTTCCTTATCGTGGTATTTTCCGCCTTCCCCCAAGCCCGGGTGCTCATTTTCATGCGGTTCGTCCGGCGGCATGACGTGGGCTTCAGGTTCGGCCGGTTCGACCTCGATGCGGGCGGCATCTGCCTTGCGCAGGGAGAGCGCGTAACCATGGATTCGCAGCTCCATGGGATCTCCCAAGGGCGCCAGTTTGGCCAACTTGACCACCGTGCCCGGGATAATGCCCATATCAAGCATGTGTTGGCGCAGGGCTCCTGTTCCGCCAACGCGGAGAATGCGGCCCCAGCCGCCTACTTTCAATTGATCTAAAGTCTTCATAGTGGAATTTCGGGACAAAGATCGGCATTGTCCGCCAGCGGAACAATACCAACAAATAATGAGTAAAACCCCGGGATTTTGCTATCTTTGTATGCTATGACGGAGATTATCATCAACGGGACTCAGGACCTGCCGCGGGCGGCGCGGGCCTTTCTTGCCCACAAAGGGACGGCCAACGTCGTGGCTTTTTATGGCGCGATGGGCGCAGGCAAGACCACGTTCATCACGGCGGTCTGCGAAGTGCTGGGCGTGCGCGACGTGGTGTGCAGCCCGACGTTCACCATCGTCAACGAATACCGCGACAAGGCGGGTGAGCCGGTCTATCATTTCGATTTCTACCGCATCAACAAACTTTCGGAAGCGCTCGACATCGGGGTGTTCGAATACTTCGACTCCGGGGCGCTCTGCCTGGTGGAATGGCCCGAAATGATCGAGGAACTGCTGCCGGAAGATGCACTCAAGGTGCAGATCCTGGTCGAAGACGCCGAAACGAGAACCTTGTTATTCTGACTGATAATATGAAACGACTCCTCCTGCTGACTGTCCTGCTGGCATCGCTGGCCGCCTGCGGCGGAAAACCTCAGCCCCAGGCCCCCAGGTATGCTCCCACGCCCGAAATTCTGCCGGGAGCCACGAATCTCGAAGCCTATCTCCCGCTCCTGGAAGGGAAACGGGTCTCGATCCTCTCGAACCAGACAGGATTGGTCGCTCCGGGACGGCACGTCCTCGACACGCTGCTGTCGCTGGGCGTGAACGTAGTGTCGATTTTCTCGCCGGAACACGGTTTCCGCGGCACGGCCGACGCCGGCGAACTCGTGAAGAGCTCGGTCGACGGGCCGACCGGCGTCCCTATCCGCTCGCTCTACGACGGAAAGGGCGGCCTTCCTTCCGATGAGGCGGTCGACGAATTCGACGTCCTGGTGTTCGACCTGCAGGACGTGGGCTGCCGTTTCTACACCTATAATGTTACGATGGGCAAGATGATGGGCGTCTGTGCCGCACACGGCAAGCCCATGATCGTCCTGGACCGCCCCAACCCCATCGGCTTCTACGTGGATGGCCCGATCCTCGACATGAAATACAAGTCCGGAGTAGGGTACTGGCCCATCCCGGTCTGCCACGGCATGACATTGGGTGAGCTGGCACAGATGATCAACGGCGAAGGCTGGCTGCCCGACGGCATCCGCTGCGACCTGACCGTGATTCCGTGCCGCAACTATACCCACCAGTCGCACTATGTGCTGCCGGTCAAGCCTTCGCCAAACCTGCCCGACATGCGTTCCATTTACCTCTATCCTTCGCTGTGTTATTTCGAGGCTACACCGGTCAGTCTGGGACGCGGTACCGACAGTGCCTTTCAGATGTACGGACATCCGAACATGAAAGGCTACCGCTATTCTTTCACGCCCCGCAGTGTCGAAGGTGCCAAGAATCCTCCGCAGCTTGACCGGGAGTGCTGGGGTGTGGACTTGCGCACAGAGCCTTCTGACGAGGTAGTAAACGCCGCTGGCATCAACCTCGAATATGTAATCGACGCTTACAACAACCTCAATCTTGACGACCATTTCTTCCGTTCCTTCTTCGAACTGCTCATCGGCCGCGA
>JAEEOM010000200.1 GCA_016284265.1 Bacteroidales bacterium
GCACTGTGGAGGAACAGGTCCGCCATCGTCATCGAATCGATGCCGCCGCTCACTGCAAGCAGCACCCTGCTGTCCGGCCGGCCGTCGGTCAGCCGCGCCAACGTCCTGTCGAAGCGGTCCTGCATGGAAGGTTATTTCTTCTTCTGGCCGATTGTGTAGGTAAAGCCCACGGAGAAGAGTTCCTTGAACTGGACGCCCTTGCCCTGGTACATCTCCGACGAGTTCTTGTGGTATTTCGGCACCAGCACGTTGTCATCGTAAATCAGGTTGGTGCGCAGCGTCACCGAGAAGAACTGGGTGACCTTTGCCTCGGCGTTGACATCCCAGTTGACCTTGATGTTCTGCGGCTTGTTGAGATAGTCGGAGAAGAGCACCAGCACGGTTCCCACCTTGAAGTTCTCCACCTCCATCTTGGCGTCGAGGCGCAGCTGGGTACCGAGTTCGAACCGGGCGAACTGGTCTTCGCGGTTACCATAGCGTACGCGCAATTCCTCAGGACGGACCATCGTCACTTTGCCGGTCAACGGCGCGAAGTTGATGGACACATTCTTGGCCGGCGTGTAATCGATACCGAGACCGAGGGAAGTGTAAGCCGGCGCGAAAAAGTCGGAAATGATGATCTCATGCTTGCCGTCCCAGCCTTCGGCGAACTGCGTCCGGAAGTTGTAAACGGCCGAGAAGTAGAGTTTCTCGGCGGCCTTGTAGCCGAACTTGCTATCGAAGATCAGCCGGTCGTCACTTTTGAGCAGATAGTCCTTGTCGAACGAGTGGATGAAGCCGTAACCAGCCTGCAACTCATTGGACCAGACAATCTTGCCCTTGGTCACATTGGCGTAGGCGTCGGCAAACGTATTCAGGGTCAGCTGACCCACACCACCGGCCGCCCACTGCATCAGTGACAGCTGGGAGAACCCGATGGTGGTGGCGATGCCCTTGTTCCATTCCGCTTTCGGAGCCTCGGCCTCCGCGGCCGGAGCTTCTTGTGCAAAAAGGGCGCACGTCGTAAAGATGGCCAGGACGGCCAGAAACAGTCTCTTCATGGTTTATCAGGTATTAATAGGCTCGTGCAAAAATGACTCTCCGGTGCGAAGGCTTGCCGCTGTAAACACACGTACCTTCTTCCTCACACACGCAGGAGTCGATGGGGATGCAGCGGATCGTGGCCTTGGTCTCGTCCTTGATCTTCTCTTCGGTCTCCGGCGTACCGTCCCAGTGGCAGAGCAGGAATCCGCCTTTCTCGATCTCAACTTTGAATTCTTCCCAGGTATCGACCTTGCGGATGTTGTCGTCGCGGAACTTGAGCGCCTTGGCGTAGAGATTCTGCTGGATCTCGTCCATCAGGGCGGCGAGCCGGTCGGCCAGGCCTTCCTGCGGGATGTTTTCCTTGGTGGAAGTGTCGCGGCGGGCGAGTTCCACATGACCGCCTTCCAAGTCGCGCGGACCGATGACCACACGGACCGGAACACCCTTGAGCTCCCACTCAGCAAACTTGAAGCCGGGACGGAGGTTGTCGCGGTCATCGATCTTCACGCTCAGGCCTTTCGCCTCAAATTCTTTCTTGAGTTCCTCCATCCGTGCAAGGATGGCCGCCCTTTCTTCGTCCTTCTTGTAGATAGGAACCATCACGACCTGGATCGGAGCGAGAGCGGGCGGCAGCACGAGTCCGTTGTTGTCGCTGTGGCACATGATGAGCGCACCCATCAGGCGGGTGGAAACACCCCACGATGTAGCCCACACATACTCGAGTTTACCTTCTTTGTTGGCGAACTGCACGTCAAAAGCCTTGGCGAAATTTTGGCCCAGGAAGTGCGAAGTGCCGGCCTGGAGCGCCTTGCCGTCCTGCATCATGGCCTCGATGCTGTAGGTATCGAGGGCACCGGCGAAACGCTCGGTCTCGGACTTGTGCCCGATGACCACCGGCATGGCCATGAACTCGCGGGCGAAGCGGGCATACACGTCCACCATCTTCTGCGCCTCGGCCACTGCCTCGTCGTAGGTGGCATGGGCGGTATGGCCTTCCTGCCAGAGGAATTCGGCCGTGCGGAGGAACAGGCGCGTACGCATCTCCCAGCGGACCACGTTGGCCCATTGGTTGCAGAGGATCGGCAGGTCACGCCACGATTTGATCCAGTTTTTATAAGTATTCCAGATAATGGTTTCCGACGTCGGCCGGACGATGAGTTCTTCTTCCAGTTTCGCGTCGGGATCGACCACCACACCTTTGCCGTCGGGCGCCACCTTGAGCCGGTGGTGCGTCACCACGGCACACTCCTTGGCGAAACCTTCCACGTGCTCGGCCTCGCGGCTGAGGAACGACTTGGGAATGAACAGCGGGAAATAGGCGTTGACATGGCCTGTTTCCTTGAACATCTTGTCGAGCTGACGCTGCATCTTCTCCCAGATGGCATAGCCGTAGGGCTTGATGACCATGCAGCCGCGGACGGCGGACTGTTCTGCCAGGTCAGCCTTCACCACAAGATTGTTGTACCACTGCGAATAATTGTCTTCCCGGTTCGTGACCTCTTTGTTCGATACCTCTGCCATGACTTTTTTATTGGTATAAAAATTGTTATTTTTGCATTAAATTAAACGGACGGCACGAAATCGTGTCCAATCCACAAAGCGCAAAAATACGAAAAATACACTTATATAAATTTCACAGGAGGTAAAAATGAAAAACAATCGATTCGGATTCTTCGTAATCCTTGCTTTTGCGGCACTTGCCAGCTCTTGTGGTACGTCGGGATACTACGCCTCATCTGTGTACGACGACGGGATTTATTATCGGCCGACCGCAGAGTCTCGCGCCAAGATGGTCGCAGCGCAGGAAGCGCAGCGTGAAAAAGAACGCCAGCGTCAATACGATCAATACCTCGCCAAAGACGAGGAAGGTAATCTTTACGTGGTCACCGAACTGATGGACGGTGAGACTTACGAGTCCCGGCTCCACAAGTTCGACAGTCCTTATTACAACAGCTACGCCTGGTACGGCTACTGGGACGATCCCTGGTACAACCCCTGGTGGGGCTCCTGGCGCTACGGCTATAGCTCCTGGTGGCACAATCCCTGGTACAGCGCCAGCTGGTACGGCTATTATCCTTACGGATACTACAGCCCTTATTACTACAGCTGGAGCGACTGGTACAATCCCTGGTACTGGGGCGCCGGCTATGCGGGCTGGTATGGCTACGACCGCTGGTATCATCACCACTACTACACTCCCGGCTATGTCTCGCCGGGTCCCGGTCCGCGCAACCATGGCCGCAACGTGGTCTATACTCCGCGCAACGCAGCGACCGGCGGCAGTATTTACCGCACCACGGGGATTGGAACAGTCAACGGCAACCGCGGCATGTATACCACCCGCCGCACCAGTTCGGGCGGCAGCGTGAGTACCCGCACTTCCACCGGCACGGTCCGCAGCTCCGGCAGCAGCCGTCCGACCCGCACCGGAAGCAGCGGTGGCGGCAGCTACTCCCGCTCCTCGGGCGGTTACAGCAGCGGCGGCAGCTATAGCGGTGGCGGCTACAGTGGCGGCGGCTCTTCCCGCAGCAGCGGCAGCTCGGGCGGCAGCGTGAGCGGCGGCAACCACAGCGGCGGCGGCAGACGCTAAGTATCAACATCCAACTTTAAACACGAAGTTTTTGCTATGAAGAAGATATTTACCTTATTCCTGGCCCTGACGATGGCAGCCAGCCTCTTCGCCCAGACCGCGGATGACGCCCTGAACATCGCACAGGAGTATGCAGAAGGAACCGCACGTTCCATGGCCATGGGCAACGCCTTCACCGCATTGGGCGGTGACCTGGGCGCCATCGGCATCAACCCGGCCAGCTCCGGCGTATTCCGCTCCTCGCAGATTTCCTTCTCGCCTTCCCTGACCATCAACCGGTCGAACGTCAGTTACCTGGGCAATACATCTCCCGCGAAGAATACGGGGATGACCATTTCCAACTTCGGAACAGTGCTTACTTTCGACACGGGCAACTACACCGGCCTGCTCAACTACAACTTCGGCATCGTCTATAACAAGAAAAACAGTTTCCGCTCGGCGATGAGGGCAAGCGGCACCACTGACAACTCTTCCATGCTCAGTTCGTTCGCAGCCGGCCTGGAAGGCATCTTCTGGGAAGACATCGACCTGGAGAAGACCAGCAATCCCTACTCTTCCTCCTACGCCGCCTGGCCCGCCATCCTGGCCTGGAACACCTACGTACTGGCACCGCTTTCCACATTGGGCGGCAAGTACTCCGACGTGGACGACTCCTACCTCGCCTCGACCGAAAACTATGACGAAACGACCGATGAACTCCGGATCGGCGGTCCGCTGGACCAGGCGTTCCGTCGCAAGACCCGCGGCAGCAATGAAGAGTACAGCTTCAACTTCGGCGGAAACGTCTCGGATGTCTTCTACTTCGGCCTGAACCTCAACTGCCTGGCGGTAGATCAGACGACGGAAGAGTACTATGAAGAGGTCGCCCGGAATTCCGGCGACTTCCAGGACGGCTTCCTTTCGATGGACAACAGTTTCTGGATCAGGACACGCGGCTCCGGTATCAACCTCAAGTTCGGTGCGATCCTGACACCTTTCGGCGGTCTCCGTCTGGGCGCCACCTTCACCACCCCGACCTGGTACAACCTGACCGACGAGTGGGACTACACCATGAACACCGCGTTCAACAACGGCCACACCTACACCGAATACTCTCCGACCGGCACCTACAGTTACAAACTGACCGCGCCGATGCGCTGGAGCGTGGGCGCTGCCTATACCTTCCTGAACAAAGGACTGATCAGCGTGGACTACGAACAGGTCAACTATGCCAATACCCGGCTGAGCGAAGAACACTATGCCTCACGCGATCTCTTCTCAGAGGAGAACAGCCTGATGGCCAGCACCTTCAACAACGCCCACATCCTTCGGGCCGGCGCTGAGATCTGGCTTACCGACCGGGTTGCGATCCGGGGTGGTTTCCAGAACTACTCGCCTGCCATCAAGGGCGCATCCAGCCGCAACGGCTATAGCGCCGGTATCGGCTTCAATCTGAGCCAGTCCACCTCCCTCGACTTTGCCTGGTCCAAGCTGGGTACCGTCACCGATGAATTCCAGCTCTACGACGACTACTCCTCAGCCGTATCCGTACCGAAGGGAATCAATCGGCACAGCCTGAGCAAAGTGGTCTGCACCTTCGCGATCAAATTCTAAGGAAGCGCCCGGCATCGGGCCCTTCTGCGGAAAGAAGATCCAGAATCGAAAGATTGGGGATGAACCCCTGGGCGCCATGCCCGGCCTGACTGGGCTTCTGATTGACAAAAACCTGATAGTAAGCCTGCTCGCAACCATACTCAGCGAGCAGGCTTTCTCCTTTGTATTTGGGCTGGATCCGCGCACGACCATCGAAGAGATGCCCGGTCAAACCTGACATGAGGTCCTCGTTCACATAAGTCGATGTCAGGGAAACCGGAGTATGCATGTCCAGAAGTTCGAGCAGTTTCTCCAGCAGCGACATATTCAGGTCAAAGAGAAAAGTGGGACGGCTTTCCAGAATGGGAAGCAGGTCGTCGGCATAGTAATCGTAGAAAGCCGACGAGTGGTACGCTGCGTCAAAGGCGCGAATGTGGTGTTGCAGCCAAGGCTCAGAATAATCGATACGGATGTCGCGGATCGGGCGGCTGCGCCGCTCCTCTTTTACCACTGGAATGGAGAGATCTTCCGGGCCGCCGGCCGCCAGGATCCGGCAACGGCTGCGCCACGACTGTTTCTGATAATTCTCATGCTGCTCGATGAGGACCCGTCCGCTTTGCGCAATGACAAAGAAATACTCCACCGGCGGCAGGTAAGCTGTCGTGAGTACCGACACATCGAAATGCGGACCGGCCGTCATCGGATGATACCTCGGCTGGCGTGCTCGATGAACGAGAGGATCTTGTCGCGGTTCTCGCTGGGCGCCATCGTCTCGCGGATGCGTGCACAGGCATCGGTGACGTTGAGCCCGCTGCTGTAGATCAGTTTGTAAATGTCCGAAATCTCAGAAATCGCCTCGGCAGAAAAACCGCGGCGGCGGAGGCCGACCAGGTTGACCCCGCCGAATACGGGCGGATTGTGCCCCGTGATGACAAATGGAGGAACGTCCTTGCGGATTCCGGATGCGCCGCCCAGCATGGCATGCTCCCCGATATGGCAGAACTGGTGGATCATCGTTCCGCCGCCCACGATGGCCCAGTCATCGATATCCACTTCACCGGCCAGGGCCGAAAAGCTGGAAATGATGCAATGGTTACCTACGCGGCAGTCGTGCGCCACGTGCGTATAGGCCATCAGCAGACAGTCATGTCCGACATACGTGGTTCCTTTCCCGCTGTATTCCGTCCCCCGATGCACCGTGGCGTATTCACGTACCACCGTGTTGTCGCCGATCTCGGCCCAGGAAACTTCGCCCTGAAATTTGAGGTCCTGCGGGATACCGCCCAGTACGGCACCGGGGAAGATCTGACATCCCCGGCCGATCCGGGTATAGTCGAAGATCGTCACGTTCGGGCCGATCCAGCAGTCGTCCCCGATCTCCACGTGTTCGGAGATGGTCGTGAAAGGAGAGATCACGACGTTTCGTCCGATCCGGGCCCCGGGGTGTACATTTGTCATATGGGTATTCATAATACTGCGTCAGCGATAAACTGTTTCAAAGCTTGTGTATTGGTCTTGTGTCCGGGCTTATAGGCCGTGACCCGGCCTTGAATCGGCAAGCCAGCCAGCGTAAGGTCGCCCAACAGATCGAGCAACTTGTGCCTGGCCGGTTCGTTGTCGAACAAAGGGGTTTTGCCGCCCGCAAAACAATTCTTGCGGTCATCGATCACCAAGGCGTTGTCGAGCGAACCGCCCCTGATCAGTCCCAGCAGCCGGAGCATGAAGATCTCCCGGTAAAAGCAGAACGTGCGGGCAGGCGCGATCTGCGTGGCAAAATCAACCGTCGTGTCGTAACAGGCTTTCTGCCGCCCGATCATGCCGGACTTGAAATCGATGGTCAGATCGACGATCAGGTCGCTGCAGGGATCCACGGTGATCCATGAACCACTATGCGGGTCATGATATTCAGCATGCCGGCGGACAACCCGATAACGTCGGTCTTCCCGTTGTTCGTTGAGACCGCATTCCCGCAGGGCGTGCACAAAGGGAAGTGCACTGCCGTCGAGAATCGGGACCTCTTCAGCATTGAGCCGGATAAGCGCATTATCCACACCCAGGCATCGGAGGGCGGCCAACAGATGCTCAGGCGTACGGATCTGGACACCGTTCTCTGCCAGCGCCGTACTGCGCCGGGTTTTCGCCACGTTCTCAACGACGGCGTGTACCAAGGCGTTATCGCTCAGATCAGCCCGCTGGAAAACGATACCATAGTCCTCGGTAGCCGGAAGAATCTGCATCTCCACCGGTTTTCCCGTGTGAAGTCCGATGCCGGAAAAAGAACAGGCCGATTTCAGGGTATGCTGTCTCATTTCTTATCGGGACCGCCCGGAAGGCCGCTCTTCCGGAAAAGGGCGTAGGCGCGCATATAGGTTCCATAATCGATGGCAGGCCAGCCCATCAGCGTGGTGCCGGGCTTCCGGACATTGCCCTGGATCGCACTCAGGCCGGCCAGTTTCGTATTGTCTGCCACGGAGATATGACCGCAGACCCCGGACTGGCCGCCGAACATACAGTTCTTTCCGATCTTGGCGGATCCGGCAATGCCCGACATGGCAGCCATCACGGTGTTCTCGCCCAGTTCGACATTGTGGCCCACCTGGCACAGGTTGTCGATCTTGACGCCCTTGTGCACGATCGTCGAGCCCATGGTGGCCCGGTCGACGGTGGCGTTGGCACCGATCTCTACATCATCTTCAATCACCACGTTGCCCAGCTGCTGGATCTTCCGGTAGGTACCGTCTTCCAGCGGAGCGAACCCGAAACCGTCGGCACCGATCACAGCGCCAGCATGCAGGATACAGTTGTCACCGATGATACAATCGTGGTAGATGCGTACGCCCGGATAAAGCCGGCAGTTCTTTCCGATCTTCACATTCGGGCCCACATAGACCTGTGGATAGAGATACGTTCCTTTGCCGATGCGCGCAGAACAAGCCACGGAACGCCGCAGCGACAGGCGCGCCCACAACCGGTTGCCCCGCTTCTCCTGGTGCCGCATCCGGCTGAAGAAATCAAGCAGGACCGAAACGCTCTGGTAGGCATCATCCACTTTGATCAAGGTGGCAGGAACCGGCTGACGGGGTTCGAACGTCCGGTTGACGAGCAGGACGCTCGCCTTGGTCTGGTAAATGTACCGCTCATATTTGGGATTGGCAAAGAAGCAGACATCGCCCTTGCGGGCCTGCTCGATACGAGCGGGCCCTGTGACTACGGTCTGCGGATCGCCTATGATCTCGCCGCCAAGCAATTCGGCCAGGGTTTGTGCGGTAATCTCCATACTATACTATTTCGCAAATTTACAAAAAAGTTTTGTCATTCCAGCAGCATTTGCTATCTTTGCCGCGATTGAGGGGACTGAGGGTCCTCTTTTTTTATGCAACGAAGACCATGATCCTGAAACAGACCATCGAAGCCCTCGCCCAGGAACACCTGCAGGGCACACCGCTGACCCTGGTGGAAGTCACTGTCAGCGAAGAGAACGACATCGAAGTGATCATCACCCGCGAAGGGGGCGGTGTCTCGATCGACGACTGTGTAACACTCAGCCGTTTCATCGAGTCGAAACTCGACCGCGACAAAGAAGATTTCTCGCTGATGGTGGGATCGGCCGGCATTTGACAGAACATTATAAATACGATAACCACACATGGAAGTTAACCTGATCAGCACATTCGCTGAATTCAAAGAGCTCAAGAACATCGACCGTCCCACGCTGATGAGCGTGCTGGAAGACATTTTCCGCACCCAGCTGGCGCGCATGTACGGTGATGCTGACAATTTCGATATCATCATCAATATCGACAAGGGCGATATCTCCATCATCCGCAACCGGATGGTCGTCGAGCAGGTAGAAGACCCCAACAAGGAAATCTCGCTCGAAGAGGTGCAGAAGATCGACGACTCCTACGAAGTCGGGGAAGAGTACCCGGAGGAAGTACCGATGTCGAGCTTCGGCCGCCGCGGTATCCTCAACCTGCGCCAGAACCTCTCCAGCCGCATCACGGACATCGAGAAGGGCAACCTCTACAAGAAATACGTGGACAAGGTGGGCGACATTCTGGTGGGCGAGGTCTATCAGGCCTGGAAGAAAGAAGTCCTGGTGATGGATGAAGACGGCAACGAACTGGTCCTTCCCAAGAGCGAGCAGATTCCGTCGGATTTCTTCCGCAAGGGCGACACCGTCAAGGCCGTGATCATCAGCGTGGAAATGAAGAACAACAACCCGATCATCACCCTGTCGCGCACCTCGAATCTCTTCCTTGAACGGCTCTTCGAGCAAGAGGTCCCCGAAATCTTCGACGGCCTGATCACCATCAAAAAGGTTGTCCGCATGCCTGGCGAACGGGCCAAGGTGGCGGTTGAATCATACGACGAGCGCATCGACCCTGTCGGCGCCTGCGTAGGCGTGAAAGGATCGCGTATCCACGGCATCGTACGGGAACTGCGCAACGAGAACATCGACATCATCAACTGGACGACCAACACCCAACTGCTCGTCCAGCGTGCCCTCTCTCCGGCCAAGATTTCGGCCATCCGGATTGACGAGGAGCACAAGAGCATCCACATCGACCTCGAGGCAAGCGAACTGGCCCTGGCCATCGGCAAGAACGGCAGCAACATCCTGCTGGCCGAGCAGCTCTCCGGCTACAAGATTGATGTTTACCGCCTGGGCGGTGAAGCCATGGAAGACGAAGAGGACGTGATGCTCGATGATTTCTCCGATGAAATCGACCAGTGGATCATCGACTCCCTCAAGAAGATGGGCTGCGACACAGCCAAGAGTGTGCTCGCCCTTCCCACCGAGGAAATCATGCAGCGGGCCGACCTCGAAGAGGAGACCGTGGAAGACGTGCAGCGTATCCTGCGCGCAGAATTCGAAAACTAAAAAAACAATACGGGAGAATCAAGTATGGCAGAAGGAACAATCAGAATCAACAAGGTACTCAAGGATTTCAACATCGGCCTGTCCACCCTGACCGACTTCCTCAAGAAGAAAGGCATCCACGACGAGCTCACGTTGACCTCCAAGATCTCGGAAGAGGTCTTCGCGATGGTCGCCAAGGAGTTCGGCAAGGAGCAGCTCATCAAGGAGCAGTCGCGCA
Organism: Bacteroidales bacterium; assembly: GCA_016284265.1. GTDB lineage: Bacteria > Bacteroidota > Bacteroidia > Bacteroidales > UBA932 > Cacconaster. The sequence continues at coordinate 10,288 of JAEEOM010000200.1, forward strand.
AGGTAGCCATCAAGGTGAAGGAAATCACGGAATTGGAGAATAGCCGGACCTCCGTCGAAGACGAAGAGCCGGTCCGGGAAGTCATTATCAAGACCAACGTGTTCACGGAGCAGAAGAAGGTGGATACTCCCGCACCCGAACCTGCCCCGGAGCCTGAGAAGGTTGTTCCCGTCCAGCCCAAGAACGAGGTCAAAGTCGTCGGACACATCGACCTCACCCCCAAGAAACAGGAACCGGCCCCTGCCGCCGCCAAACCGAAGCCGAAGGCACCCGAAAAACCCGTTACGGACAAACCGGCCCAGCCTGAAAAAGCAGCAGCTCCCGAAAAACCGGCCCAGCCCGTGCAGCCTGCCAAGCCGGTGCAACCCGCCCAGCCCACTCAGCCTTCGCAGCCGGAACTTCCTAAGAAAGAGGAGAAGAAAGCCGAGAAAAAGGAAGAACGTCCCGTCATCGAACACATCGAGACCAAGGTCGAGAAACTGGCCGGTCCGAAGACCGTCGGCACCATCGACCTGTCGAAGTTCGAGAAAAAACCCGCTACGGCCGAACACGGCAAGAAGGACAAGAACAAACGCGAGCGCATCCACAAGGGTGCGGCCAAGGTGGACATCACCAATCCGAAGAACAGCGCACCCCGTCCGGGCGCCAAGGATACGACCGCGAAGGAGAGCACCCGCGCCCGCGGTGCGAAGAAGAACGAGCGCTTCAAGGCTGTCCGTCCCGAATTTGACAGCGAAGAGATCCAGAAGCAGATCAAGGAGACCTATGCCAGAATGACTGAAGGTCACGGCAAGACCAAGACCTCGAAGCACCGCCGCGAGAAGCGCGAGGAAATCTCCCTGAAGATGCAGGAAGAGCAGGAACTGCAGGAGCGTACCAGCAACGTCCTCAAGGTGACCGAATTCGTAACGGTCAACGAGTTGGCCATCCTGATGAACAACACCCCGGTGACCAAGGTTATCGAAGCCTGTATGAACCTGGGTCTGATGGTGTCGATCAACCAACGGCTCGACGCCGAGGCACTTGTGCTCGTGGCCGAGGAATTCGGTTACAAGATCGAGTTCGTAACCGCCGAAATACAGGGCGCCATCGCTCAGGAGGAAGACAAGGAAGAAGACTTGCAGCCGCGTCCGCCGATTGTCACCGTGATGGGCCACGTGGACCACGGCAAGACTTCCCTGCTCGACTACATCCGCAAGACCAACGTCATCGCCGGCGAAGCGGGTGGTATCACCCAGCACATCGGCGCCTACAATGTCAAACTGCCTGACGGACGGCATATCACCTTCCTCGACACCCCGGGCCACGAGGCCTTTACCGCCATGCGTGCCCGCGGTGCGAAAGTGACCGACCTGGCCATCATCATCATCGCGGCCGATGACGCCGTGATGCCGCAGACAGTCGAGGCTATCAACCATGCCCAGGCGGCCGGTGTGCCGATGATCTTCGCCATCAACAAGATCGACAAGCCGGGCGCCAATCCCGAAAAGATCAAGGAGCAACTGGCGAACATGAACATCCTGGTCGAAGACTGGGGCGGCAAGTACCAGTGCCAGGAGATTGCCGCCAAGAAAGGCATCAATGTCGAGGAACTCCTCGAAAAAGTGCTGCTCGAGGCCGACATGCTCGAACTCAAGGCCAACCCCAACAAACTTGCGGTGGGCAACATCATCGAGTCGTCGCTCGACAAGGGCCGCGGCTATCTGGCCACGGTACTCGTCCAGAGCGGCACGCTCCATGTGGGCGACCCGATCGTGGCCGGCTGTTACGCAGGCCGCGTGAAAGCCATGTTCAACGAACGCGGCCAGCGCCTCAAGGAAGCCGGTCCTTCCACGCCGGTCTCCGTACTCGGCCTGAGCGGCGCACCGACGGCCGGTGACACCCTCAACGCCATGGAGGACGAGAAAGAGGCCCGCGACGTGGCCAACAAACGCGAGCAGCTCATCCGCATCCAGGGCATCAAGACGCAGACCCACATCACCCTCGAAGAGATCGGTCGCCGCATCGCCCTGGGTAACTTCCAGGAACTCAACATCATTGTCAAGGCCGATGTGGACGGTTCCATCGAGGCGCTCTCCGATTCACTCATCAAACTCTCCACCGAGGAGATCCATGTCAACGTGATCCACAAGGCCGTAGGTGCCATTTCCGAATCGGACGTCCTGCTGGCCGTGGCCTCCAACGCCATCATCATCGGCTTCCAGGTCCGCCCGATGCCCAACGCCCGCAAGCTGGCCGAGAAGGAACAGATCGAGATCCGACTCTACTCCGTGATCTACGATGCCATCGAAGAGGTGAAGAGCGGTATCGAAGGCATGCTCGCCCCGGAGGAGAAAGAAGAAGTCACCGCCAACGCCGAGGTGCTCGAAACCTTCAAGATCTCGAAGGTGGGTACCATCGCAGGCTGTATGGTCCGCGACGGCAAACTGTCCCGCAACGCCAAAGTCCGCGTCATCCGCGACGGTATCGTAGTCTACACGGGTACCCTGGGTTCCCTCAAGCGGTTGAAGGACGACGTCAAGGAAGTTGCCGCCGGCTTCGACTGCGGTCTGAGCGTGGACGGATTCAACGATATCAAGATCGGCGACATGATCGAGGCCTACCAGATCGTGGAAGTCAAACGCAAACTCTAATCCCTGTCAGGCATGGATCCACTGCTGGCCATCTCTCCCGTCGACGGCCGATACGCCGGAAAGAC
>JAEEOM010000201.1 GCA_016284265.1 Bacteroidales bacterium
CTCGCGCTCGTCGAGCAGTTTTGAGAGTACATTCCGGAAGGCTGCTTCCAGCTCCGGAACGGTGGTAACGAGCAGGGTGTGCTCGTTGTTGGCGGTCTTAATAAAGTCTTCCATGTAGGTCGATTTTTTTAAGAGGTTAGGGGTTCTGCAGTCTGACCCGCTGACCAGGCGGCGAACTGACCCGTATTGCTGGTCGTCACGTCGGAAACGTGCACAATACGATGTTGCAAAACTATAGCAAAAAAATGCGAAACTTCCTGACATATAGAAAGTTTCGCATTGTTCGCAAGATTCGCTATTTCACGTTCGCAATATTCGCAGTATTCGCGTCTTTTGGGTTGGTGATTCGCAAATTGGATTATGGTTGTTCGTTATTTTTCGCCAATAGGTAGGCCTGGAGTTCCTTCTCGAATTCGTCAACGATGCGTTCGATAGCCTTTTTCTTCGAGTCGCTCCTATTATTGAACAACCGGCCACCTTGCCCAATCTGAGTGCTGACAGTACTCGGTTTAGTATAAATGGGGAACTCAGCCTCCATTTCTTTAGGAGTCGGAAGTAATATATAATCCTTTTCGTGGAGAGCAACGATATACATTAACTCGCCGACACCACGTTTATAACCGACATGACGACGAAGATAATCCACGATGAACGGTCTCTTCTTCTCGGTCCCACGACTACCAAAGTGCAGATTAGTCGCAAGTATTTGCTCCTTCTGCTTCGAATTGTCCTTTACCTCGACCTGCTCTTCAGCCGACTCTCCTTCAGGTTCCTCTACGGGTGTATCGCTTATTGGAACGATCTCTCCGTCCTCGTTCAGCTCAAACTCATCGCCATCGTACATCTCCCATTCGCATTCACCTACGCTCGAGTCATCGAAAGCATAATCAGGCGCATACATCTCGTCATGGAGCTCTGAATTATCTTCTATAAAGTCAGCAAGCATTTTTTGCAATACGCCCAAGCAGCAGTCTAAATAGAAGTACTCAAAAACGTCGCGGGATTCTGGCGGCAATGACGTTTTCATCCGAGCACGCCCAACCTGGTCAGTCAGTTGAATCTTTAGAATATGCATCGTTTCTATAATCCAATTTAAACCAGCGCTTGCACGCTCGTCCTCGTCAGGCAAATGAGGAGAAATTCGAACTATATAGTTGTAGAACATATCCTGCAGCAGTTTCGATACCTCCCCCTTGGTGAAGTCGCTCGCATAAGAATACGTTTCTGGACTTAACTCGAAATCGTTGACTAATTCCTCGCCTTTGGACTTCATCTGTTCCTTGAAGTATTCACGATTGGCCTTTCGATAAACCTTAACACGAATACTGTCGGGTAATCCGACTTCGCCGTAATAGGTTTTAAAATCTGAATCATAGGTTTGTGGCCAGAAATTATAGAACACGACGCTATCAAATCGGTCGGGAACAACACCATGTATTTGTTTCCTATGATTAATAAGGCCCCCAAACACATAGCTCACCAAGCCATTTCGCAGGAACTGAGTATCTACAATTTGTGGAGCTACGCCTTTGGGCACATACTTGCTCGTATCAATATACTCATAACGGTTAAATGCTTCCTCGATGTGATCCAGCGTAACCCTTATCCAGCATGTCAACCTTTCGGCTTTCGAGAGAAACGTCCATTCTTTCGAGCTGTTTTCCAAGCGAGTCACATAATCATCAAAAAGCTTTCTAATGGTACTACATGCCGTCCATATCCTTGAATGCTCAGTAACAATATACCTTGTCTTGGGGTCGTAGTAATAGCAGTTGGTAAATGTATACCACAACCAGATCTTAAAGAATTCCTGATTGTCTTCATCAGAAGAAGCATAGTTGGCATACATCTCGAAATCCAAATCATGGAAATGAGCAAGGCCCAGGATGTTCGGGTTATAAAAAAGATCGGAAGCATCGGACCAATCAGGAATTGATACTTCTTCATCCTGCATACCATCATCTTCAGACACCGACGCGTCCGCTACCCCATCTTGATTCAAAACAGCCACCGTTGCAGCCTCGTGGGCAGCTTTTGCTTCTTGAATTAAGGCTTGAAGTTGGCTCTCGGTTGAACTATACAGTTTCACCTTGACCTTATTGCCAAACGTTGAAAAATCGTATTAGGATAAAGCTTCGAGCTTAGATTCAAGGTACTGTAACCGGTCAGCTGTATCTTCCGTTTGTTGAGAAACCTGCTTAATATCAGCCATATCAAACTCAACATAAAAATCCACATGGCTCTCATCACAAATCTTCACCTCCCAGCGCAAGTTAACATTACGAGACAAAATTTCGGCAGCAATGAAGTTATGTAAAAGAGCATAACTCGGGTCTTCCTTCACTACTGTATAGAGGGCATACAAGAAAATAAGGCTATTCAAATCCACTGAATCCGGCCTGGGCACAGGTTCTGCCGGCACAATCCGCCCCTGATCAGTTTGAACTGGCCACAGGTGATACTTCTTATTGAATAGCGTTCGAGTCTTCCTTGTGTTTAGCCTTAGAGGCCGAAACTCATCCAACGCGGCACGGATATTAGCGGCTACATTGTTCTCCTGCGCTTCTGTAAGCGCGACGCCACTTAATAGTTCATAGTCGTCAATCCTTTCGTAAGCGTTCATAAAAAATCGTCATTGTAAAAAGCCGTGAGAGGGTGATGTGATGTGTGAAGACAAAGTTACAGCAACGAAATGCAATAACCATAAGCAACCCGCGAAACTTTTTCAACAAAAAGTTGACAGGATTCTATAAGTTATTGATAATGAGGAAGAATCCTGTCGGAAAACACAAATAAAATTGTAACAAAAATGTTCAAAAGATGGTCAGAAAGGGCATAATAAAATCCAGTAGGACCATCCGTCCCACTTTGCAATACCGATACTCGTCCCGCTTATCCCAGACGTCCCAGCTGTCCTACTTGCGCACGATCTTCAGATCCTTGTCGACCTTATACGCCTTCTGGTCGAAAGCGGCATTCATCAGGGCGAAGCGATCCCGCAACTCCAGGTTGGTGTACCTGTCGACCGCATTGCTACCCTCGCGGTGAAGGCCGGCAGCATATTTATTGACCTGGACCTTGGCCATCATGTCGACAAAGGTTTTTCGGCCCAGCTTGGAGCTGCCCTGCGTGAAGATGGGCACATACTCGTTCTTGCGCAACTCCTCGTTGTAGATGGGCACGGTGCGATCGACACCGCTCTGCTCGATCACCCACTTGATGAGCGTATTGAAACCCGCCTTGCCGTAGACGTTGCGGATGATGGGAAAGTCGAAGTTCGTGCGCTTGATGATGTCGAAGGCGAAACGGACCAGCGGGGTCTGCACTTCCTTATTGGTATCCTGCGTGCCGGCGGTCTTTTGCGGCAAGTAGTGGACGTACGGGATGCCCTCGTCAGAGACGGAGATATTAGCCATGGACATCGCCTGAAAGTCGGAAATGCGGCAGCCCAGAGCGCAGAGGACCACAAATGCGTCGCGCGTGGGCCGCAGTTTCTCCGGGAGCTCCGCCGTGCGCACGAGTTTGAATTCTTCGGCGCGGAGGAAGATCGGGTCGTCGTACAGGGTTTTCACGACAGCGTTCTGGCGCTCCTTGCCGAGCTTGCGGAAAGGCGACTTGACGATCTCGTCGTTCTGCTCGAGGGTATTGAAGAAGGTTTGGACGATCTTCATCTGAGTAGCCACGGTGTTGAGGCTCAGGCGCTCGGTAGGCAGAGAGCGCTTGTTCAGCTTCTTATAGAGGAGCTTGTGCTTGGGGACGTAGGTGTATTCGTCGAAGAGGAAGTTGCGGAAGTCCATCAGGAAGTCGGGCGTGACCTCGCTGGGAACGGTGCGCGTGATGCCTTTGATGATGAGGTAGCGCTCGAGCTTGCCGGAGACTGTGATGAAGTGATCGTAGCGAGCCTGGCCGATGATGCGGTCGCGGAGGGCTTCGTCGGCATAGCGCCTGAATCGGACGGACAGGAGTTCCTCGGCAGAACGGACTTCTTCGATGGGATGCTTGATTTCTTCAATGGTACGCTCGAAGACTTCGCTGGTGAGATCAAGCCCCTTTTCGAGCATGCGCGTGTATGCGTCGTTCATGATAGCCACTTCGCGATCGATTTCGCCCGCGAGGACCACATTGTAGACTTTGGAGCCGTTCTTGGGCTTGCATGTCGTATTGTCGAAGCGCGTCAGGTCCTGAAGGTCGGCATCGATGTCGGACTTGTGGAAAAGCTGGACGTCGCGACCGTCGCGGAGACGGAAGCGCAGCTTGATGGAACCTTTGGTTTTGGTGGTACGATGTGCTAATAAAAAATGTCTCATTTCTCCGATTCCCAGCGGGGTTTGGACTCCAAAAAAAAACGCCGGCATTACAAAGATAGAAAATGGTGGTGCAAATAGCAAATTTTTGCACCACGAAGTTGCAATTTATCAAAACAAGATTTCAACAAGCGCCGGATGGTGTGTTTGTAATGCGCTGGAAATATGTTGTTTCTATTGTTGTCATTTGTTGCGCGGTTAGTGCAGGGTGAAAAAATAACATAGTCCCGTGGGAGTCACGAAGTTTTGAAAATGAAGGACTTGCTGAATGCAAGTCCTTCATTGTTTAGGGGGAGTCAGGAGCGAGAGCTAGCTTTCGCTCCTGACTCCCCCTAAACAATGCTGGGAGGCCCGGCAAGCCGGGCCTCCCGCATTTTCAACCCTTCGCCCCAGACGAAGGCCGTAGGCCCGGGAATGCGCAGGCGGCTCACCGCCGAGCACAATCCCGCCCCTTTCGGGCAAGGTCTCATTTGAGACCCGACACCTTGCCCACCAGAACACCCCCAAAGACACATTTGCGGGCAAGGTCCGCCACATGAAATGAGACCTTGCCCGTTTTTCCGTCTTCCCATCCTCATCTAGGCACTCCAACGAGGATGGCACCGCCTTTTTCCGACCGCCATCCTCATCCAGCCGCCCATTTGAGGACGGCGGCCTGAATCGGGCACGTACAAGTACAAGACTTGACTTAAAACTTGGCTTTTATATTGATCAATCCCTTCAGATAAATGAAGAGCACAGAAGTCAGCAGGGTCAGGAGGAAAATATACAGATTGGTCAAACCGAAGGAGCCCGCGGGAGTGCCGGTAAGGCCGAAGATATCGGAGTAAATGCGCATGATGGGGCCGTGCAGGATCAGCAAGGTGAGGGAATTCTGTCCGGTATAGGCAAGGAACGCGTTCAAGCCTTTGACCTTCACCAGCAATTTGCCGACATTCATCAGGAAATAGGTTCCCAGAACACCGCATATCATGGTTATGAACACTTCGACGGCACCCATCTGGAAGTTGATCCTTCCGCCGGAAATCATGCCGACGCCTGGAACTTTCACCTGCAGATGAACCAGGTCGGGCCGACGGCCTGGGCGACCAGCGTACGGCTGGCGTCCAGCCCGACCCAGCCCGCCAGGGGATCGGTCAGCCAGTAGGCGATGTAAGATTTGAACAAAGTCCAGGCGTCCGTTTCACCCCGCAGGCACAGATACGCTCCCAGAATGATCCAGATAGCGATGGTATAATTGACCAGGGGCACCAGCAACTGCCTCGCTCTTTTGCGCACGGACTGGCCGTACGATAGTCCCGGCTTGTAGTTGAATCCCGAAATGAGAAAGTAGAAGGGCATCATATAGCCCATGAGGGACAAAAACAAGATGGTAACCAAGCCGGACGGCACGGTATCCCGACCGCCTACTGTGTAAAGGGTGGTTGTATGCAGGAAGATGACGAACAGCATACCGATGCCCTTCGCAATGTCCTGTACAGGATCACGCTTCGTGTCCAGTTTCGGAAGAATAACGTGATAGTGCGCAATTTTGCCTGAAGATGTGTTTGCTTCCAAATTCTTAGAAAAAGCAAATATATAAAAAAGAGAGAAATATGTATCTCTATAGCCCGCGGTACTGCCCTTTTCCCTGCGTGAGTTTGCCGTATTGGACGGCATTTGTGGGACAATGATGATAGCAACTCATGCAGTGGAGGCACTTGCCCTGCCATTCGGGCCGGCTGTTGACAAGCCGGATATTATGCACAGGACAGTTTTTTTCGCATTGTCCGCAGCCGATACAAGCATCGGTTGCGTGGAACTTGCGATCGGAGATGATGAAGCGGTAAAAAAGCGGTCGCAGCAGATAGCTTTTTGTCAAGGGAAATGCCCCGCGGAGCATCTCATAGTGATTGCAAGCGCGTTTTGCGATCAGTTCCGAAATACGGGGTAGGTCGGCCCGGGCGGCATCGATCTTTCGCTGCGCATTTTCTGGCGTGTCCAGGGAAAACCCCGGGAATGCCAGATAGGTTTCCGGCATTTGCAGACAGAAACAGGCATCCAGCACGAGTCCCGTTTTTCGCAGGGCACGGCAGAAAATCTGCCGGGTATAATCGCCTTCATCGCCGCAAGTGCAGACAAACCACACATAGGAGGGACGGTTTTTCAGTTTGATGCGGCGAATGAAATCAAGCACGAGATGCGGGGGTGCCCATGAATAGACAGGAAAGACGAAGCCCAACGCCTCTCCTTCCTGAAGCATCAATTCAGGGTCGGTATCGGGGATAAACAACAAGCGTTCCCGCAGGCTCTCTGCCAGCGTTTCAGCCACCCATCGGCTGTTTCCACATCCTGAGTAATAGAGAATCATACTACATTTCCGCCATCTGGCGTCCGGCGTCGAAAGCTTTCTGCAAGTCCTTCTCCCAGTGTTCATCCCGCCACTTGCGTTTGGCTTCTTCGGAGAAACCGGCGAGTTCGAAGCGGTCGTAATGATTCACCTGATAGGTATTGTAGGCTATCAGGTGCTTGGGCTCGCCGAGGGCGGCCGAAAGGCAATACTCCATCGAACCGTAGCCGTTGCTGTTGTTCCGTTCGGGGAGCCCGTTCATCGTGGTGACCAGAACCACAGGCATCCGCTTTGGAGCCGTCATACGATAGTCGTTGTAAGATAGCCAGGGGAACGCGAGACGCTCGAGGAACGTGCGCATCTGACCCGTCACATCGCCGAAGTAAATCGGAGAACCGAGCACAAGTCCGTCCGCTTGCGCGATCTCTTCCAGGACCGGTGTCAGCGCATCCTTGAATTTGCAGAGATTTGAGGCCCGGCCCTTCACCTTGCATGCCATGCACGACATACATCCCTTATAGTCCAGTTCATAGAGACGGACGGTCTTCACTTCGACCTCTTGGCCCACCGATCTGGCTCCCTCGGCAAAACTGTTCAGCATTTTGGCTGTGTTCATATTACGGCGAGGACCCCCGTCGATAATCATGATTTTTTTCATATTGCGTTGTAATTTGTTTTTCACCGAAGGTGTCGGAGTGGCTGCCGCGGGAGGGTCCGGCAAGCTGGCAACAGCCACTGTCGCCAGCCCCAAAACCGATTTCTTGAAAAAACTTCTTCTGTCCATGGTCTAGTTTTGAAAAGAAATGCTGTCCATTCGCCTTAATTGTCGGCCAGAACTTCGATGACTTCTATCCAGTCGGTTTCGGGATCGAAGCCGAATTTATCGTCAATGCCGACGTTGAAATACAACTTTTTATCAAAGTCCTGGAAGGAAGAATTCCCGACTTCCGGGTTCTCGTTTATATAGTCGAAGTGGATACCATCCTGCGCGAAGCGCTTTCGATAGATCTCCAGCCGTTCCGGATAGCAGCCGCTCCAAAGGATCAGGCATACATCGTCGCGACTGGACATCAATTGCAAGGCAGGCAAGGCATAGGGCAGGTATTCATAGGTCTCGTCCGCTTCATAACAGGCGCGAAGGATCGTATCGTGGATATCTACGACCACGTAGATCTTCTCCCATTTCTTCTCTGTTTTACGGCGGAATGCCGTCTCAAATGCCTTTTTGATTCCCATCGCGCTGTCCGGATGTCTTTCTCGATTCAAATATAACGAAAATACTTGATTTCCTGTTCCACCTTTCGCTTCTTGTCAAGCACAAAATTTTGTATTTTTACACAACTAAACTGTTGTGAAATGAAAAAATTCCTGCTGGCTGCGGCCGCTGTGGTACTGATAGGGGCGAGTGGCTTCGCTCAACCATTTGACGAGGTTTATCCCGCGACGGAATTCGCCGTCAAATTCGGGCCCCGTCTATACTACGGGGCTATCCGCCCCGTGTGGACGGCTCCCGACACTTTCGTGTACACGACCAACGAACCGGCTGGTGAAGCTTGGTATCGCATGACCGGGACCCGGAAAGAAACCATCGATAAGGAGACGTATGAAGAGGCTGTCAAAAAGAACCGGCGTGATTATCACGATCCTTCTGATGACAGCCAGTACGCCGTGCGCAAGGAGGTGAGCGTATTCTCCCCCGACAGCGCGATGGTCGCGTACGTCAGGGACCGGAACGTGTGGGTAAGCCGCGCGGACGGCAGCGAAGCCTGCCAGCTGAGTTTCGACGGCACGGAAGGCTTTGCCTATGTCGAAATCAAATGGTCGCCCGACGGAAAGAAGCTGGCCGCCCTGCGGAAGCAGGATTTTCCGGAGCGCCAGATCATCCTGCGGGAGTCGCGCCCCGAAGACCAGATTCAGCCGCGCTACCGCTACCTGGATTATGCCAAGCCCGGCGACCGGCTGCCGCAGAGCGTGCCGGCGCTGTTCGACATTGAGAGCCGGAAAGCCATCCCGCTCGACCGCAGCATTCCGCAGGACCAGTATTTTCTGTTCCTGGGCCGGTGGTCGCCCGATTCGCGTTTCTTTACCTACGAATACAACCAGCGCGGGCACCAGCTGTATGAACTGGCTGCCGTGGACGCCGCCTCCGGCCGGGTGAGCACCCTCGCCAAGGAAGAGACCGACACGTTCGTCTATTATTATGATCTCTGGCGCTACTTTTTCAAGGATGGAAAACGCTGCCTGTGGATTTCCGAACGGGACAACTGGCGGCATTTGTACATGATAGACACCTATTCGCTTCAGTTGCGACAACTGACCAAAGGTGAATGGAATGTCCGCGAGATCCACTACATAGACGAGGACGGCGGCTTCATTCTGGCAAACGCGAACGGCCTGGCGGCTGCCCGCGGCGAGGACCCGTACAACAAACACGTCATCCGCATCGACATCAAGACCGGCAAGGTGACGGACCTGACGCCGGAGAACGCCAACCACGCCGTCTCTTTCAACAAGGAGTTCACGACCTTCGTGGACAGTTATTCGCGGCCGGACCTTCCCGCCACGACGGTGCTGCGTGACGCGAAGAATGGTAAAGTCCTCTCGGTCATACAAAAACAGGATATTTCGGAAGTGGTCCAGGAAGGATTCACGATGCCGGAAGTGTTTACGGCCAAGGGCCGTGACGGGGTCACGGACATCTGGGGCACCATCTACCGCCCTTTCAAGTTCAATCCCGAGAAACAGTATCCTGTCGTCGAGTATATCTACGCCGGCCCGCATGATTCCCACGTGGACAAGAATTTCATGGCTTATCCGCCACGGTTCTACCGCTTGTTGGAACTGGGCTTCATCGTGGTGACCATCGACGGCATGGGCACCGACAACCGCTCGAAATCATTCCAGGACGTGGCCTGGCGCGACCTCAAGGACGCCGGATTCCCCGACCGCATCCGCTGGATCCAGGCCGCTGCAAAGAAGTATCCGTACATGAATCTGGACAAGGTGGGCATTTACGGCTATTCGGCAGGCGGACAGAACGCCATGGCGGCGCTGCTCTTCCATCCTGAATTCTACAAGGTGGGCGTGGCCCTGTGCGGCTGCCACGACAACCGGATGGATAAGATCTGGTGGAACGAGCAGTGGATGGGTTATCCCATCGGTCCGTGGTATAGCGAGAGTTCCAACGTGGACAACGCCTGGCGGCTGGAAGGCAGACTTCTGTTGATCAATGGTGAAATGGACGACAATGTCGATCCGGCTTCCACACTGCAGGTCGTCGCTGAACTCATCAAAAACAAAAAAGATTTCGAACAGCTGTACATTCCCGGCTATTCCCATAATCTGGGCGCCGACTGGATCACCCGCCGCATTTACGAGTTTCTTTACCGATATTGCCGATAATAAGGATTATGACCGATTTCCGACCCTTAAGACGATTCAGGCAGGCTGCGACAGAAGAGGAATGCCTGCGTATTCTGCGTGTTGCACAACGTGGCGTTCTTTCCGTCATCGGAGAGGAGGGCTACCCGTATGGCCTGCCCATCAATTTTATTTTTGATCAAGGGAAGATCTATTTTCATTGCGCCAAAGAAGGACATAAACTGGATGCCATCCGGAAGAATGACAAGGTGTGTTTTACAGTCCTTTCCGAGCCTGAGAAAAAGGAAGGGGAGTGGTGGTATTGTTTTACCAGCGTCATCGTTTTCGGCCATATCCAAGTTGTAGATAATCCTGCCATAGCCGGCACAATGCTCCGCTACCTCGGTGCCAAGTATTTCCCGACAGGCTATGACATCGAAAGCGATCTACAGAAAAACGGCCCCAAAGCGCTTGTCCTTGAGTTGATCCCCGATCATATCAGCGGGAAACACGTCAGAGAGAAATAAAATCGAACGTGCTCCGGCCCGTCTTATCCAGGAAGCCCCAGTGACCTTCCCGGTCACAAACGGCGCAAAGGCCTTCCGAGAAAATGTAGCTTTCGTCGCGATAGAAACGGTTCAAGTCCAGGTCGAACACTTTATTGCCGGCTTTGTCGATGAACCAGGCCGTATTGTCATACCAATTGGACACCTTGGCCAGCCCCTCGTGGAAATCACGGCCGGAGTCGTTCTCCGCCAGCTGTATCACCATTTTCCCGGCGTGGTCGATGTATCCGGCCTGCGTACCCGTGACATCATCGCCATCCATAAAAAATTGCTTAACGGCGGCAAGGCCTTCCGAAAAACCGGATCCCGTGGAGAAGAAGCCCGGAAAAGCCAGCTGGCCCGTCTTGTCGATAAAACTGAACAGTTCCCGCTCCGGAATCGTCATCACGGGGCAAA
>JAEEOM010000023.1 GCA_016284265.1 Bacteroidales bacterium
CTGGCACACGGCGACCTTCTCCCACTGCCTTCGGTGAGAGAAACAGCCTCTCTGGCACACGGCGACCTTCTCCCACTGCCGACGGTGAGTAAATCGGCCTCCCCTGCTCACGGCGACCTTCTCCCACTGCCTTCGGTGAGTGAAACGGCCTCTCTGGCACACGGCGGCCTTCTTCTGCGGCCGGTAAGCGAATTTTGCGCTGCCTTGTCGGACGCTCGGTACATGAAAGCGCTGTTTCGTGGATTGAGCGTCCAAGATTGGACGCAAAACGGCACTTTCCTGGACGCACGATCCATAAGATGGATGAACGATAGACTGAGCGTCCATCGGAACGGAATAAACGGACCACTTTAGTTCCCACCCGGTTTCGGTGCTGATTCGGTTTCCGGAGATCAACAGCAAAAGCTTGGGACCAGAGGAAAAATCGGACGGGACTACTCAACTTATCCGAATCACTTCTTCACGAGCGGCCGTTGGGGTTTTCCCCGTCCAGGCCCGGGAGCTCCTTCTCAGGCTCCTGCGGGCGTGGACGGGAGAAAACCCGCTCCGCCCACGCACTGGCAACCACCTCGACCAATCTTTTTGGCCGCAACTGACTATCAACGCGGTTATCCTTGACAGCGTGCTGGCTGGAGATAACCGCCCTCAGTTTCCGTTGAGTCACCACCATCTGCACCACCACGCCACTAATCTAGACAAAACCCTTGTGGCGTGGATATGGTTTCCGCCAAAGTGCGCACGCTTCAGCTCGTCCTGAAGACGTATATCGCAGGACAACTGCACGTACCGGCTGTACTAAGGCCACTGCGCGCGGTCCGACAATGTTTGATGCACTAGGAAGCCGGCCGGCCGCGCACACTTTGGCTAGCTGGCGCTAGCCCGATGACTCGTTGTCTGCCATCTTCAGGCAGGACGTTAGTGGGCTCGGTAGTTGAGAAGGACGCAAGCCGATTGTTACACAGATTGTCCATCGTCAATCGGTACATCGCTGGGCTTGCGGATTGTTTATTATCGTTTTCGTCGTCGGTGGCGCAGGGCGGTTATCTCCTGCCAGCGCAGCTGGCCCCTTGGAATCCTGCGGCCTACTAACGCGGCAGATGATTTCACATCCAGCAAGATCAGCCAGCACGGTCCTGGGGAGGTCAACTACGTTCCAGGGCACTAATAGTCGACGTTAATCGGTTACGGCCTCAGGATTGCTAATCGGTGTCGGGCTCGGGGCGGGCGGTGCGGGCAAACTGGAAGAGTTCCAGGGGGAGGTGGCAGTAGCCTTCGGGGTTTTTGTCCAGGTAATCCTGGTGATACTCCTCGGCGGGATAGAAGGCCTGGAGGGGTTCTACTTCGACGACGATGGGCGACGGCGTCTTCTGCTGCTCCTCATCGAAAACACAGCGGATGGCGGGCAGGTCGGCGGGATCAGCATAATAGATGCCGGTGCGGTAGCGGGTTCCTTCGTCTTCACCTTGCTTGTTGAGTGAGGTCGGGTCGATGGCTTTGAAGAACATCCTGAGGAGGAACTTCAGCCCTACCCTTTCCGTATCATAGCGCACATGCACGGTTTCGGCGTGGCCGGTGGTATCGGTATAGACTTCCTTGTAGGTGGGATGGGCAGTACGACCGTTGGCAAAGCCTACTTCCGTGAATACAACGCCTTCAATCTGCTTGAAAAAGTGTTCGGCGCCCCAGAAGCAGCCGCCGGCCAAATAAATATCCTTGATCATCTTTGCTGACATGTTGCTGTTTTTAGAAGTAGCGGTCGGTATCGCTGACGGCCACCAGGGTTTCGCCAGCTTGGAGGGCTTTGTTGATTTCAGCCTCTCCGTTGGAGACTGTGCAGCGGCAGCTTTCCGGGCCCGTGATTTCCCGCGCCTTTACTTTGCCGAGTTTGTGGGCAGTCGCGATGCCGTTGATTTCGGAAACGGAATAGATATAGAACACGTCGCCGTTGCTGACGTCCAAGTCGCTGCCGCAGCTCAGATAAAGATCCTGCAGTTTGCCGCGACGGTTGTATTCGCCGGCCTTGAGGACCGAAGCCTTGAAACGGAATCGGTCGGTGACCAGTGAGCGGGCTTTCTGTTCCAGGTTGGAAACGGCATAGCGTTCCGCATATTCCAGCGTGGAGGCACCGGTATAGACGTACCGCCAGCGGACGGGGCCCTCGGTCTCCTGCGTTTCGGCATCGAACAGATAAATATCTGCTTCGATTTCCGCAGTGAAGTCCATCTTGACCACCGGGTTTCCGTCCTTATCTTTGTCCTTGTGTTCAACGGGATGACTGTTGAAACGACAGAGATAAGCGGTCAGGTACCAGCGGGCCTGGGGATAGGCGTTCATCAGGCGAAGCGTCCGGTTGATGTCGAAGGGATGTCCGGAATTCTGCGCGGCGAAATTGAAGGAGGGGTAAACAATATCGGCACGTCCGTAGCCATCCCGTTCCACGTCAATGACGTTGACGCGACGGCGGGCCAGTCCGTCGACCACACACTGGCGGGCATATTGGTAAAGTCCCAGCGTCAGGTTGGGTACAGCCGTAAAATTATCGACGACAAGGGTTTCCCGCTGGGGGACGAAAGGGCCCTCCTGGGCAGCCAGGGAGAGGCCTGCTGTCAGGAAGAGCACGAAGAGGAGAATTCTTTTCATGGACATATCTTTTGTCGGCCCAAAGTTACACAAAAATCAGCTAAAAAATGTATCTTTGTAGGTTCGCGCGTTACGCGCGTGCGGGCACAGAACATCAGCGAAAACCACTAACTGTATGAAATTGTTACGCTTTCTTCTCACCGCGACGATCCTGCTGACGTCCCTTGTCAGCGCTTCATCCCAAATCTCTTTCCGGCGCGCACCCCAATACAGCCGCGACACGGTCTACAGCAGCCGCTACTATCTCGTCTGCATCACGGATCCCGGCAACCTGGCCGCCATCAACGGGGAACAGGTACGGGTCTATCGGACAGGGGCTTTTGGAAAACAGCTCAACCTGAACAAAGGAGATAACCGTGTCGAAATCACGCTTTTCCACGGGAAGGACGTTGAGACGAAGGAAGTGCACCTGTTCTACGAACCGAGAGAAAGAAACGATCAGCCGGAGCCCGAACCTCAGCTGGAAAAGAGGCTGTTCTACGTGGAGACGAAGGACAACGCCGCGCTGCAATACGGGATGGGAACGGACCGGCTCGGCGGCTCGAAGATGGGTTTTCTTGACTCGGGCATTGTGCTCAAGGTCAGTGGACAGGCAGGCAATCTCTACCGGGTGCATCTCTCTTCGACCCGTTTCGCTTTCATTGACAAAGACGACGTGACGCCGACGTCACGCATCAGCCGGATTTTGTGCACCAACAACATCAGCCTCTCGAATCTGGTCAACTGCGACCGCATCCGTCTCTCGCTGCCCGACAGGCTCCCCTACGTCTCCCGCACGTTGCTCGACCCGACGACCATCCAGGTCGATGTGTTCGGAGCGATGAACAACAGCAACTGGGTGACGCAGGCCAACGAACTCGGGATGGTGGAGTACCTCGACCTGCAACAGGTGGAGGGCGACGTGCTGCGCCTGGTCATCAAGTTGAAAGAGAAGCATTCCTGGGGCTATCGGACCTTTTATGACGGCAACAGCCTCGTGATCGAAGTACGGCATGCGCCGAAGGATCTGTCGATCAAAGGCCTGAAGATCGGCTTGGACGCGGGGCACGGCGGCGAGGCTTTCGGCGCCATCAGCGCGACGGGAATCAGGGAGTGTGACATCAACTTGCGGATTGTGAAAGAACTCAAGAAGCAGTTGGAGAAGAAAGGCGCACAAGTCGTGCTGAGCCGCAGCGAGGATGTCGATATGTCCATGGCGGAACGCAAGAAGATCTTCCGCGAAGCGGACATCGACCTGATGATCTCGATCCACAACAATGCCGGTGGTTCGCCGTTCGTACCGATGGGCACCAGCACCTACTACAAGCATATCACGAACCGCGATCTGGCCGCGACGCTGCTGAAGCACATGCTGGAGATGGGCGGTCCCCGCTTCGGCCTGGTGGGCAACTTCAACTTCTCGCTCAATGCGCCGACGGAATATCCGAACGCGCTGGTAGAATGTTTCTTCATGAGCAGCCTTCCCGACGAGGAGACCCTGGCCGACCCGACGACCCCGGGCAGGATTGCCGAAAAGATTATCGATGGCCTCGAAGATTATCTCCAGCAAGTGGCCGAAGCCAGCGGAGCAACAACCTCCAACCCCAAGAAAAAGAATAACAAACGATAATGTAACAGCGAAGCGGAGCGGGTGGTTTTTGGCGCAGCGAGCATTTCTCTGCGAGCCAGACAAAAACCAGAGCGCAGCGAAGCGACCGACGATAGCAACGAGATGCCCGGTCAAGCCGGGCATGACGAAGGACATAGAGGCCCGGTCAAGCCGGGCATGACGCGTGGACGGAAGAATATGGATTTTGAACTGACAGCACCCTATCAGCCGACAGGAGACCAGCCGGGAGCGATCGAACAGATCGTTGCCTCCATTCGGGAAGGCAACCCCGCTACGACCCTGCTGGGCGTGACCGGATCGGGGAAGACCTTCACGATGGCCAACGTCATCGCCAGACTCAACCGCCCGACCCTGGTCCTGAGTCATAACAAGACCCTGGCCGCCCAGTTGTATAGCGAGTTCAAGAACTTCTTCCCCAAAAACCTGGTGGAATATTTCGTCTCCTACTACGACTACTACCAACCCGAAGCCTACCTGCCGACCACCGATACCTATATCGAGAAAGACCTGAGCATCAACGACGAAATCGAAAAGCTGCGCCTCAGCGCCTCGTCAGCACTCCTGTCGGGACGCAGAGACATCGTCGTCGTCTCGTCGGTCTCTTGCCTGTACGGCATCGGCAACCCCGACGACTTCCATGAAACGACCGTCCGCGTAGAGACCGGCCAGAAACTCAGCCGCCAGAAGTTCTTATACGCCCTGGTCGATGCCTTGTATTCCCGCAACGAAGCCGACTTCAAACGCGGCACCTTCCGGGTAAAAGGCGACAGCGTGGACATCTACCTCGCCTACGGGGACTACGGCTGCCGCGTCGTGTTCTTCGGCGACGAAATCGAATCCATCGAACGGATCGACCCCGTGAGCGGCGCCACCCTCGAATTCCTCAACGACATCGCCATCTATCCCGCCAACAATTTCGTCACGACGAAAGAACGCACCCGCAGCGCCATCGCCACCATCCAGGACGACATGATGCAGCAATGCGCCTACTTCGAAGAAATCGGCAAACACCTGGAAGCCAAACGGCTCAAGACGCGTGTGGAGTACGACCTGGAGATGATCAAGGAAGTAGGCTACTGCCCCGGCATCGAAAACTACTCCCGCTATTTCGACGGCCGGAGCGCCGGGATGCGGCCTTTCTGCCTGCTCGACTATTTCCCCGACGACTTCCTGACCTTCATCGACGAGAGCCATGTCACCGTGCCGCAGATCCGCGCCATGTCGGGCGGCGACCGCAGCCGCAAGCAGACCCTCATCGAGTACGGATTCCGCCTGCCGGCCGCGGCAGACAACCGCCCGCTGCGTTTCGATGAGTTCGAAGCGCTGGTGGGCCAGCGCCTCTTCGTGAGTGCCACGCCCGGCGATTATGAATTGGAACAGAGCGGCGGCGTAGTCGTGGAACAGGTCGTGCGACCTACGGGTTTGCTCGATCCGCCCATCGAGGTACGGCCCATTCAGAACCAGATCGACGACCTGCTGGAAGAGATCCAGCTGCGGGCAGAGAAAGACGAGCGGGTACTGGTCACCACCCTCACGAAACGGATGGCCGAGGAACTGGAGAAATACCTTACGCGGCTTGACATCCGAACACGCTACATTCACTCCGACGTGGATACGCTGGAGCGGGTGGAAATCCTCGACGACTTCAAGGCGGGACGATTTGACGTGCTGGTAGGTGTCAACCTGCTGCGCGAAGGCCTTGACCTGCCCACCGTGTCACTTGTTGCGATTCTCGACGCTGACAAAGAGGGATTCCTGCGCTCCGACCGCAGCCTCACGCAGACTGCCGGCCGCGCCGCACGCAACGTCAACGGCCGCGTAATCATGTACGCCGACAAGATCACCGAATCGATGCAGGCGACCATCGACGGCACCAACCGCCGGCGCGCGAAACAGATGGCCTACAACGAAGCACACGGCATCGTGCCCACCCAGGTAGGAACGACCGCCCGCGGCACCCTCCAACCTGTCAAAGGCTACAGCGAGCCGCTCGATGACAAGGTCCGCTTCCTTGAAGAGGATCCGGTCATCGCCCGGATGAGCAACGCCGAACTGCGGACGGCCATCGACGCCGCCCGACGGAAGATGGAAGCGGCCGCCGCCCAACTTGACTTCCTGAATGCCGCGCACTGGCGCGACGAAATGAGAGCCCTTGAAACCTTAGCTGGAAAACGATGAGAACGACCCTACCCCGGAAACTGCAGGAAATGCTGTCTGACTTCCCGGACAGCGACCGGAGCCTTGTGCTGTCGGCCTATGAGGCGGCGGACGAGGCCCTGCAAGGCAAGATGCGCAGCAACAGCCATCCCTTCATTGAGCATCCGCTGTCCGTCGCCCATATCGTCTGGAAAGAGATCGGACTGGGCGCCGACGCCGTGGTAGCCACCCTGCTGCACGAAGCGGGACGCTTCCAGGTGAGCCAGGTCAGCGACTTGAACAAGACACCGCTGCTGGAATCGTTCCGGGCCGAATATCCGCACGATATCATCGAGATCGTGGAAGGGCTCAACAACATTTCGAACATTCAGCTGCAGGAGGCCAATCTCGACGAGGAGCGTTATCGCAAGCTCATCATCTCCTACTCCACCGATCCGCGTGTGATCCTGATCAAACTGGCCGACCGGCTTGAAGTGATGCGATCCATCAGCATCCTGCCGCCGGTCAAGCGGACGAAAAAGCTCATGGAGACCATGATGCTCTACATTCCCCTCGCCCATCAGCTCGGTCTCTACCGCATCAAAAGCGAACTGGAAGACATCTTTTTCAAGTTTACCGAGCCTGAGCGATACAAGGAGATCGTAAGGAAGATCAAGGAGACGGAACCCCGGCGCGAAGCACTCGTGCAGAGTTTCATCAACCCGCTCAAGGACAAGCTGGACCGGGAAGGGATCCGCTATACGCTGAAAGCCCGCACTAAGAGCCCGTATTCCATCTGGAAGAAGATGCAGGCGCAACAGATCGGCTTCGACAAGGTGTATGACCTCTTTGCCATGCGGTTCATCATTGAATGTGCGCCCGAACATGCCGTCGAAGAGGCTCTCTGCTGGAAGGTTTATTCCCTGGTGACCGAGGAATACGAACCCGATACCAACCGCCTGCGCGACTGGATTTCCAAGCCGCGCGACAATGGTTACGAATCCCTCCACACCACCGTCCGGACGAAGGAAGGCATGCCCGTGGAAGTGCAGATCCGCACCACGCGGATGGACTATATCGCCGAAAAAGGCGGCGCCGCCCACTGGTCGTACAAGGGTATCAAGGGCGGCCGGGACCATCTGACCGACTGGCTCAACAACGTCCGCGACCTGATGCAGAGCAGCGAAGAGGAGAAATACGAACACGCGTCCCTTTCCCTCGAAGAACTGCTGGTCTATACCCCGACCGGTGACCTGCGGCAGCTCCGGGCCGGCAGTTCCGTGCTCGATTTCGCCTTCAACATCCACTCGAACCTGGGCCTGCATTGCACCGGTGCCCGGGTCAACGGGAAAATGTGTTCGATCCGCGAGAAACTGCACACCGGCGACGTCGTCGATATCATCAGCAGCAAGAACCAGAAACCCACGGCTGACTGGCTGAACTTCGTGGTCTCTTCGAAGGCACGAAGCAAGATCAAGCAGAAACTCAAGGAAGAGGAAAATGCCCGTGCGAAGGTCGGCAAGGAACTGCTGGCCCGCCGGCTCAAGAACTGGAAACTGGTCATCACCGACGCCGACCTCCACACCCTGGCGAAACGCCACCGGTTCAGCAACCTGAACGAATTCTTCGGCGCCATCGGCAACGGACAGTTCGACGCTGCCTTGGTGAAGGATTATCTGCAGCACAAACTTGACGCCGAGCAAGCCAGTGAAGCCAAGAGCACCGACACGGTACACCCGGAAAAAGCCCCCTTCAACGGCGTGGACAGCGGTGACTTCGTCATCGACCGCCGGCTCAAGGGCGTGGACCTGAAGCCGGCCAAGTGCTGCGCCCCGACCTACGGCGACCCGATCTTCGGGTTCGTCACCATCCGTGACGGCATCAAGATCCACCGGGAGAACTGTCCCAACGCCACCCGGCTGTTGAGCAACTACCCCTACCGTGTGATCGAAGTCCGCTGGAAGCCCCGGAAAGAGGCCAAAGACACCCCCGCGAAAAATGGAGAAAAAGGAGATACACATAAGAGGCGCCAGGGTTAACAACCTGCAGAACATCGATCTGGACATTCCACTGGGGAAACTGGTGGTCATCACGGGCATCTCGGGAAGCGGCAAGAGCTCGCTCGCCTTCGACACGCTCTTTGCCGAAGGGCAGCGCCGTTTTGCAGAGAGTCTCTCCTCTTTTGCCCGCCAGTTCCTGGGACGCATGAACAAGCCCGACGTGGACCTGATCTCCGGCATTCCGCCGGCCATCGCGATTCAACAGAAAGTCAGCACACGCAATCCCCGCTCGACGGTAGGCACCACCACCGAAATTTACGACCACCTCCGGCTGCTGTTCGCCCGGATCGGCAAGACCTATTCGCCCGTCTCCGGGCGGGAAGTCCGATGCGATACGGCACGCAATGTCGTCGATTATATCGGCACGCTGGAGCCGGGCTCCACGGTCCTGATCCTGGCGGACATCCGCTGGAAAGAAGGTGGACAAATCGAGAAAATCCTGAGCCTCAAGGAACAAGGATTCACCCGTTTGGCTACCCGTGACGGTCGTTACGCCAAGATGGAAGAGGCGATGCAGCACCCCGGCGACTTCACGGACGAATGGTTGCTGCTCGTGGACCGGCTTTCGGCCGGTTCCGACGATGACACGGTGAGCCGGGCACTCGACTCGGTGCAGACCGCCTTCACGCAGGGTGGTGGATACATCTCCGTCTGGAACGAGCAGGCTGGTGCCCGCAGTTTCTCAAACCTGTTCGAAGCCGACGGCATCCGTTTCGAAGAGCCTACCGAACACTTGTTCAGCTACAACAGTCCGCTGGGCGCCTGCCCGGTCTGTGGCGGCTACGGCAAGACCATCGGCATCGACGAGAGCCTCGTGATTCCCGATCCGACTTTGAGCGTCTATCAGGGCGCCATCGCCTGCTGGCGTGGCGAAGTGATGAAACAGCTCAACGACGAGCTGGTGATGAACGCCTACAAGTTCGACTTCCCGATCCACAAACCCTATATCGAGCTGACGCCCGAGCAGAAGAAAGTGCTCTGGACAGGCAACGAATACTTTACCGGCATCGATCCCTTCTTCAAATGGGTGGAGAGCCAGCGATACAAGATCCAGTACAAATACATGCTCAGCCGGTACTCCGGCAAGACCACCTGCCATGCCTGCGGCGGCTCGCGGCTCCGGCCCGAGGCACTTTATGTGAAAGTAGGCGGGAAAACCATCCACGAGCTGATGACCCTGCCGATCGGGGAACTGGCGGATTTCTTTGCACAACTTGAACTCGATGCGTACGACCGCACCGTGGCGGAGCGTCCGCTACGCGAGATCCAGTCGCGTCTCCAGTACATCTGCGAAGTGGGACTCTCCTACCTCACGCTGAGCCGGGCCTCCAACACGTTGAGCGGCGGTGAGAGCCAGCGCATCAACCTGGTCAGCGCCCTGGGCAACAACCTGGTCGGATCGATGTACATCCTCGACGAACCGAGCATCGGACTGCACGAGCGCGATACGCAACGACTCATCGGAGTTCTGGAGCGGCTTCGCGACTTGGGCAACACCGTGATCGTGGTGGAGCACGACCGGCATATCATCGAGGCGGCAGACCAGTTGATCGACATCGGTCCCTACGCCGGCTCCAACGGCGGACGCATTGTCTTCCAGGGCCGGATTGACGAGGGGCTGAAAGCAGGAGCGCACTCCCTGACGCTGGACTATCTTTCGGGCGTCCGGCAGATTCCGATTCCCGCGAAGCGGCGCAACTGGAAGTACGCCGTGGAAGTCGCAGGAGCCCGCGAAAACAACTTGAAGAACATCGACGTGAAGTTCCCGCTGCGCTGCCTGACCGTCGTGACGGGTGTCAGCGGCAGCGGCAAGAGCTCGCTGGTGGGAGATATCCTCTACCCCGCCCTGTACCGCCATCTCAACCAGATTGGCAGCAAGCCGGGCATTTACAAGGAGCTCCGGGGTGATCTGGGCAAAGTGTCCGCCATCGAATACATCGACCAGAATCCGATTGGCAAAAGCACCCGCTCGAATCCCGTGACCTATCTGAAGGTGTACGACGACATCCGGCGTCTCTTCTCCGACCAGCCTTACGCCAAGATGAACGGCTACGGGCACTCCCACTTCTCCTTCAACATTGACGGCGGGCGCTGCCCCGAGTGCCTGGGCGAGGGTGTCATCCGGATTCCGATGCAGTTCATGGCCGACGTGGAGATGGTCTGCGAAGCATGTGGCGGCAAGCGGTTCCAGAGCGACATCCTGGAAGTGAAATACCAAGGCAAAGATATCAGCGACGTGCTCGACATGAGTGTGGAAGAGGCCATCGCCTTTTTCGGTTCGCAGCCTGAGCCGCTGGCCCAACGGATTGCCGAACGGCTGCAACCTCTGGTGGACGTAGGGCTCTCCTACATCAGTCTCGGCCAGAGCAGCAGCTCGCTGAGCGGTGGCGAGAGCCAGCGCATCAAGCTGGCGTCGTTCCTGGGAAAGGACTTCGAGGCCAAGGGGTCCATCCTCTTCGTCTTTGACGAGCCGACCACCGGTCTTCACTTCCACGACATCGGGAAACTGCTCAAGGCGTTCAATGCGCTCGTAGAGCGGGGGCATTCCATCGTGGTGGTCGAGCACAACCTCGACGTGATCCGGGCGGCCGACTGGGTGATTGACCTGGGGCCCGATGCAGGCGCAGCCGGCGGTGAAGTCGTGTTCCAGGGAACGCCCGAAGCGTTGACGCAGGCAGACACCTGGACAGGCCGGGCGTTGCGGGAGGAAACGGAAAAAGAATCTAGTATATTTCAAGCATGAGAGTCACAATCAAGGAAGTTGTCACGCGGACAGAGCTGAAGCGTTTCGTCCATTTTCCGAATGAGTTTTACAAGAACAATCCCTATTACGTACCGACGCTGGAAAGCGGTGACCTCGACACGCTGGACCCGAAGAAGAATCACGCGTTCGAGTTCTGCGAGGGACGGTACTGGATGGCTTATGACGAAAACGGGAAAGCGGTCGGGCGGATCGCCGGCATCATCAATCACAAGTACAACGAGAAGATCGGCGAAAAGCAGGCGCGCTTCGGTTTCATGGATTTCATCGACGATGACTCCGTCGTCGATGCCCTGTTCGATACGGTCGAAGCCTGGGCCCGCGGGAAAGGGATGACGGTGATGAATGGTCCGCTGGGCTTCCTGGAATTCGATGCCTCGGGTGTGCTGGTGGCGGGCTTCGACGAACTGCCGACGGCGTACGGCAAGTACAATTTCCCTTACTATGAGCCGCAGTTGCTGCGGCGGGGTTACCGAAAGGACACCGACTGGGTGGAATATCAGTTGATCATGCCCGACGACATCGCGCAATGGTTCACCCGGCCGGCGAAACTGGTCGCGACGCGCTACCATCTCCGCCAGGCTGACATCAGCACCAAGAA
>JAEEOM010000024.1 GCA_016284265.1 Bacteroidales bacterium
GCTTCCTACACCACGGTGCAGTCGAAGATGAACATGTTCAGTCCGAACGACGAATTCGATCTCTAATCATTCATGTCATGGCAAAGGAACGTATTGAACACGAAGGCCGGGTAATCGCTGTGGACAAAGACTACATCTCGGTCGAGATCGTGAACAAGTCGGCGTGTGCCAGTTGCCACGCCAAAGGGGTCTGCGGCGCTTCCGACGAGGCCGTCAAGGTCGTCGAAGTGGCCCAGAGTTTCGCGACGCTGGCCGATGACTATCAGGTGGGGGAGACCGTCAATGTGGTCATGAGCTCCGCCATGGGTACCCAGGCCATCTGGATTGCCTACGTCATTCCGCTCATCGTCCTGATGGTCTCGATCCTTGTCTTTTCGCTGTGTGGCGCCCCTGAGCTCTGGATGGGGCTCGGGTCGCTCGGCGTGGTCGCCCTTTATTATCTGGGCGTGTATTTGATGAGAAACAGAATTTCCAAAATATTTATCTTTTCTATAGAAAAACAACCTAAATGACTGGAACTATTCTTTTTACAATTGTCACGCTGGTGGCCCTCGGGCTGCTGTTTGCAGTTGTGCTCTACTTCGTAGCCCAGAAGTTCAAGGTGGAGGAAGATCCGCGGATCGCTACCGTTGAGTCAATCCTTCCCGGCGCGAACTGCGGCGGATGCGGACAGGCGGGTTGTCATGCATTCGCAGAGAATGTCGTGAAAGCCCCGGGTATGGACGGTTTCTTCTGCCCGGTGGGCGGCAACCCGGTGATGACCAAGATCGCCGAGGCGCTCGGCCGTGCCGTGGAGGAGAAAGCTCCCATGGTGGCGGTGATGCGCTGTAACGGCGCAATTGCCAACCGGGCGCGTACCAACGAGTACGATGGTTACGCTTCCTGCAAGGTGATGGCCAGCCTCTATGCCGGCGACACCGGCTGCAAGTTCGGCTGTCTGGGCAAAGGCGACTGCGAGGCCGCCTGCAAGTTCGACGCCATCCACGTCAATCCCGTCACCGGCATCGCCGAAGTGAACGAGGACAAGTGCACCGCCTGCGGCGCCTGCGTCAAGGCCTGTCCGAAAGGCATCCTTGAGCTCCGCGCCAAGGGGTTCAAGAACCGCCGCGTCTTTGTCTCCTGCATCAACAAGGACAAGGGTGCCGTCACCCGCAAGGCCTGCAGCGTGGGCTGCATCGGCTGTGGCAAATGCGCCAAGACCTGCCCGTTCGGTGCCATTACGGTCGAGAACAATGTGGCGTACATCGATTTCACGAAGTGCAAGATGTGCCGCAAATGCGTCGAGGTGTGCCCTACGCATGCCATCCACGAAGTCAATTTCCCTCCGAAACCCAAAATTGAACCCAAGCCCAATGAAGAAAACGTTTAGAATCGGCGGTGTCCATCCCCACGACAACAAGATCTCTGCAGAAGCTGCGATCGAGATCTTCCCTGCGATCGAGACCGCATACGTTTCGATGGCACAGCATCTGGGCGCGCCGGCCACCCCGGTCGTGGCGGTCGGCGACAAGGTGAAGGTGGGCCAGGTAATCGCCGAGCCTGCCGGTTTCATCTCCGGATTTGTCCATTCTCCCGTTTCCGGTACCGTCAAGTCGGTCGCTCCGCGTGCCGACATCGCCGGCAACCTGGTTCCGCATGTCGCGATTACGGTCGAAGGCGACGAGTGGCTGGAAGGTATCGACACGAGCGATACCGTGGTCAAGGAGATTCCTTATACCCCCGAAGAGATCATCGACAAGGTCAAGAAGGCTGGCGTAGTCGGTCTGGGCGGTGCTTCGTTCCCGACCCACGTCAAACTCGCTCCGCCGAAAGACAAGAAAGCCGAGTGCTTGATTCTCAATGGTACGGAATGCGAGCCTTACCTGACGAGCGACGACCGCATCATGCGCGAGCGTCCGCAGGAGATCCTCATCGGCGGAGCCATCATGATGAAAGCCCTCGGCGTGACCCGCGGTTACGTGGGCATCGAGGAGAACAAGCCTGCCGCCATCGCCTCGATGACGGCCGCTGCCAAGGATTTCCCGCAGATCGAGGTCGTTACCCTCAAGAAGCGGTATCCGCAGGGCGGTGAGAAACAGCTGATCGACGCGGTCATCCGCCGTCAGGTCCCTTCTGGCGGCCTGCCGATCGAGACTGGCGCCGTGGTCCAGAACGTCGGCACCTCGCTGGCGGTCTATGAAGCCGTCCAGAAGAACAAGCCGCTCATCGACAACGTCATCACCGTCACGGGTAGCTGCCTCCCGGTCCAGCACAACTACAAGGTCCGCATCGGTACTCCGATGTCGAAGATCCTGGAAGTGGCTGGCGGACTGCCCGAGAAGGCCGCCAAGGTGATCAGCGGCGGTCCGATGATGGGCCGCGCCATCGCCAACCTCGACGCCGCGACCGTCAAAGCCAACGGTGCCATCCTGGTGCTGACCGAGGCAGAGACGCGCCGCCGCCCCGAGTCTCCGTGCATCCGCTGTTCCAAGTGCGCATCGGCCTGCCCGATGGGCCTCGAGCCCTGGCTGCTGAACAAGCTCAGCCGGGCCGGCGGACGCCATGCCGAACTCGAGCAGGAGCGCGTTTACGACTGCATCGAATGTGGCTGCTGCAGTTTCACTTGCCCGGCCGGCATCCCGCTCCTCGACATGATCCGCATGAGCAAGGCGGAAGTTATGAAGATTATGCGTAGCAGACCTAAAAAATAGACGACTGATGAACAAATTTATCGTATCTCCTTCTCCCCATACGCACAGCCCGGAGAGCACGCAGTCGATCATGCGCGACGTGCTCATCGCCCTGACGCCGGCGATGCTGGTATCGATCCTCGCCAGCGGCTGGTCGGTGCTTGCGCTGATTTGCGTCAGCGTCGTGGCCTGTGTCCTGCTGGAATTCCTGATCCAGAAATATTGGCTGAAGGTTCCCGTTACGGTGACCGACCTGTCGGCGGCTGTCACGGGCTGCCTGCTGGCCCTCAACTTGCCGCCGAACGCCCCGTGGTGGATCGCCGTCATCGGTGCCATCGTGGCCATCGGCGTGGCGAAGATGACCTTTGGCGGTCTTGGCCAGAACATCTTCAATCCGGCGCTGGTGGGCCGTGTTTTCCTCCTGGTCTCCTTCCCGGTCATCATGACCTCGTGGGATGATGCCGGTTCGATGTTCGGTGTCGTGGACGCCTTCTCCGGTGCGACGCCGCTGGGCGCCGTCAAGGAAGGCCTCAAGAACGGTGCGACCCTGTCGCAGCTGACGGCCGACAACCTGACGTTCAGCCAACAGTTCTTCTTCAACGCGGGTGGTTCGGCCGGTGAGCTTTCGGCTGTGGCATTGCTTCTGGGTTTCATCTACCTGCTCTGCCGCCGGGTCATCAAGGCCACCATTCCGGTGACGATCCTGCTGACGGTCTTCGTGATTTCGGGCATCTTCTGGCTCGCCAATCCGGAGCGTTTCACCAACCCGGTGTTCAACATCTTCACGGGCGGCCTCCTGCTCGGTTCCATCTTCATGGCCACCGACTACGTGACCTCGCCGATGACGACCAAGGGTCAGATCATCTTCGGTATCGGCATCGGTCTGATCACGGTGTTCGTCCGCTACTTCGGTTCGTATCCGGAAGGCGTCTCTTTCGCTATCCTGATCATGAACTGCACCGTTCCTTTGCTCAACAAGTATTGCAAACCGCGCCGGTTTGGGGAGGTTAAGAAATAATGGCAGCGAAATCTACATTCGGCAATATGGTCCTTGCCCTGGGCGCCGTCTGTCTGGTGTGCTCGGCCCTGCTGGGGACCGTCTATGCGGTGACGAAGGCTCCGATCGAGGCTTCCGAGCTGCAAAAGGTCAATGCGGCCATCGCCGCGGTGACCCCTGCATTCGACAACGTTCCGTCCGAGGCCGTCCAGGCGGTCGAAGGCGGCGAGATCTATACCGCCACCCATGGCGGCCAGACTGTCGGCTACGCCATCAAGGTAACCACCGGCGGCTTCGGCGGCCCGCTCACCCTGATGGTGGGCTTCACGCCCGACGGTACAGTTTACAACACCTCCGTGGTCTCGCACGCCGAGACGCCGGGCCTGGGTGCCAAACTCGTGGACGAGAATGTCGCTCCGCGTGAGCAGGTCAAGGGCAAGAACCCCGCCGTCAACAAGCTCTCCGTCCGCAAGGACGGCGGCGAGATCGACGCCATCACGGCTTCGACCATCACTTCCCGGGCTTTCCTCAAGGGTGTCAACGACGCCTATGCGGTATTCCAGAAAAACTGCCGGCCGGCAGAAACCTTAAATTCCGAGGGCAATGAGCAAGAATAGC